>JAQUYY010000001.1 GCA_028691575.1 Candidatus Gastranaerophilales bacterium | reverse complement strand
CCGGATTTTATCAATTTAACTCATTATCACACAAAATAATTGCATGGTATATACCTTTATACAATAACCAAAGATTATTTTAAAGTTTTTTTTAATATTACTTAACTATTTAATAAAAAAAAGCAATTATTTGAGAAAAAAATACTTTAATACAGTATAAAGCTCTCTCTTCTTATAATTAAAAACTATTGGCTCCTCCAAGGGCCATTTTTTTTGTAATAAATTGGAATTTCAATAATTGATTGATATTATTTAAAATTTAACTTATAATACGTTTTGTAAGAAAAATTGGAAATGTTTGAAATGAAAAAATCAGCCTTTACATTAGCTGAAACATTAATTGTAATTGCAATAATTGGAATAATTGCATCAATTGTTACGCCAATGTTATTTGGTTCAACAAATGATGCAGAATATAAAGCAGCCTATAAAAAAGCTTATGCCGATGCATCAATTGCCTGGATGCAAGTAGTTACCGATAGAGATCTTATTGGCATAACTTCTGTGACTGGTTCAATGACTTCAGCAGAAAGTAATTTTATAAATTTTGCAAATAAATTTAATGTTATAAAAACGTGCAATATTAATACAGGAGATTCTAGTTTATCAGAATGTTGGGATTCCAGCGGCGGAGATATTTATGAAGGTTTCCTTTATGATGGAGTGCATGAACATGGGGGAGCTCCTACAAGTGATTGGCCGGGATTTATAGATAATGCCGGCAGAAGTTGGGCATTGATGCATCCTGCTTTTGTTGCTAATGATGGAATATTTCTCGATACAAACGGTTTAAAAAAACCTAATAAGTACGGTAAAGACAGATTTTTTCTGCAAACTGTTACAAAAAACTGTAACATAGGTGATTATAGCGTTTTAGGTTTTGCAGATGACTCGTCGTGTGTTATTGGCGATCAAATTAAAATATTGCCTCAGCCTGATTTTAATACTGTAATTAATACTGCGTATTCAAGGTGCATGAGTCCGCCTTGCTATAATACTTCCTGGATTACAAATCGATAATTTCAGAATACAAAAACCGCCCATATTGAGCGGTTTTTTAAAATAATTTATAAAAAAGAGCAATTATGAACGTCTTTTTCTTGCTGCTTCAGCTTTGCGTTTTTTCTTAACGCTAGGCTTTTCGTAGCGTTCACGGCGTTTGATTTCAGATAAAATGCCGGCTTTTTGAATTTTTTTCTTAAAGCGTTTTAGCGCACTTTCAATGTTTTCGTTTTCGCCAACACGTACTTCTGCCAAGTTCATAACCTCCCTTCGGGTTTGTTTTCTATTATTATTTTCGCATGTTAACACACAGAAAGTTTAAATTCAAGTCTTGTTTGTTTTTTAGGAAATTTGAAAATTTTCAAATCTTTTATTCCAAAAATTAAACAACAAGGGATTAAGTAATAAAAATTAAAATAGTAAAATATTTAAGATAAAACAAAAAGAGGGCTTTTTATGAAAGTTTTATTTTGTACGGATGGCTCGGACGCTTCTATTTATGCCATAAAACAGGCGTTATATTTTTTAGATAAAAAAACTTTTATTGATATTTTTTATGTAATTGAGGAAGGATTTTTTTTTCCGCAGATTGCAGCTCCATCAGAAGAAAAATTTATTGAAGAAAGAAAAAAAACAGCTGAAAACATTTTAAAAAAAGCCGAAAAAATCATTATTAATAAAGGTTTCAAGGTTAACAAATCCGAATTTACAACGGCACAGCCTGCACAAGCAATTATAAATTTAATAAATGACAGAATATATGATTTTGTCATTTTAGGTTCGCATGGCAAAAAAGGTGTACGAAATTGGCTTGGCAGTGTCAGCAGAAAAGTCGTTATGAAATCGCCGATTTCGACTTTTGTTGCTAAACCGCCTAAGGAAAAGAAAAAATTTGCCCATAAAGTTCTTTTTGCAGTTGACGGTTCATCCTGTTCTTATAATGCAATTGAAAAAACTTTTGAAATGTTTGATTTAAGTGATTTTAAAATAGAATTATTGACCGTAAAAGCAGGAATGGAAACTCTACCGTTAGAAATTTCTCTTGATAACGAGTGGCTTGAAGCATGTATTGAAAAACAGGAAGAATTGGCTTTAGAAATTTTATCAAAATCTCAGGATATTTTATCAAAATATAATTTAAGTCCTGCAAATATGCTTTCTTTGCAAGGAAATGCAGCGGATGTTATTTTGAATTTTATTGATGAAAATTATTTTGATTTAATAGTGATGGGATCGCATGGCAGAGAAGGCGTTGCCGATTTTATAATAGGAAGCGTAAGTAAAAGGATTTTGGACAATTCACATTTGCCTGTTTTGATTGTGCCTACAAAAGTTGTAAGAACAGGGTATTGATTTATTAATAAATTTTAAGTTGTAATTCAACTCATTAAAGCCTTTGGCAATAGTAGAGCCGTCAAGGCTTAAAGGCTTTAATTTAACCACGATAGAGAGATTTACTGGGTTTTTCTTTCTTTTGGTTCGTTTTCTTTCTTTTTGTTAGTAGGTAAAAAGAAAGAAAATGAACAGAAACACCAAGAATACAAAGAAATTTTTAAATTCAGGTTTTATGTAGAAAAAGAAATGAAAAACCAATAAATACAAATATTTTGATATAATTTAAATATACTAAGCTCTTGAAATCAAATTTTTGTAGTAAAATAAATTAAAGAATTTTATTTAAAAAACGGACAAAAAAATGCGTTTAAACCAAAATCATGACTTACCCGGCACATTAATAGTGGTTGAAGGAATTGACGGCTCCGGCAAGTCAACTCAGCTTGCTATATTAAGAGATTGGCTTCAGAATATCGGGCAAGATGTTATTTTTACAGAATGGAATTCTTCTAAGCTGATTTCTCAAACAACCAAAAGAGCTAAAAAGAAAAATATGCTTAGCCCGAGAACTTTTAGCCTTCTTCATGCCGTAGATTTTGCTGATAGGTTAGAACAGGTTATTGTACCTGCTCTAAAAGCCGGATTTATTGTTTTGTCTGACAGATATGCTTTTACTGCTTTTGCAAGAGATGTTGCAAGAGGAGTTCAGCCTGAATGGGTAAGAAATACTTACGGGTTTGCCATAAAACCTGATTTATCAATGTATTTTAGTGTTCCGGTTGAAGTTTCTTTAGAAAGAATTTGTTCTAACAGACAGCCAAAATTCTATGAATCAGGCATGGACTTAAATTTAAATCCCGATCCATATGAAAGTTATAAAATTTTTCAAAACAGAGTTATAGAAGAATACGATAAAATGGTTGATGAATATAATCTTATAAAAATAGATGCAACAAATACAGTACATGAGCAGCAGGTAATTTTTAGAGATATCGTAAGAAAAAAACTTGAAGAAAAAGGGTGCAGTATATAAATGACAAACAATTATACAAAAAAACATGAATATCCCGGATTGTTAATTGTAATTGAAGGCACAGACGGTTCTGGAAAATCCACTCAAATTAATAAATTAAAAGATTGGCTTGCTGTTGAAAGTTACGGTGCAATGGTTAGCGAATGGAAAACTTCTGCACTTATTTCAGGCGCTATTGATCAGGCAAAAGAAAAGAATTTATTAAATGCCAACACTTTTAGCCTTTTGTACGCCAGTGATTTTACCGATAGGCTTGAAAAAAATATAATCCCGGCACTTAAAGCGGGTTTGATTGTTTTAATGGATAGATATACTTATACTGCCTATGCAAGAGACGTTGTAAGAGGGGTAAAACCCGGATGGGTAAGAAATTTGTACAATTTTGCACCGACTCCCGATATTGTTTTTTATTTAGATATGCCTGTAAAAGCATTGATGAAAAGAATTATTGCCACAACAGGACTGGATTATTATGAATCAGGAAGAGACATCGGACTAAGTACAGATTTTTATAAAAGTTTTAAAATTTATCAAGCAAGAATTTTAGAAGAATATTCAAAAATGGCTCATGAATTTAATTTTATAACTATTGATGGAAATTTGACTATTAATACAATTCACAATCAAATTAAGGAAAGAGTAAAAGAATTAATTAACTCAGGAGCAATTAAATAAACTTTTATATTTGTAAAATCCTTGTTTAATGACTGCATTTTTGGTATTTTATAGTTATTAACTTAATTATAAGGAGCTTTAAAATGGCAAAAGAGAGTAGTTTTGATGTTGTGTCAGAATTTGACAAACAAGAGCTTGTAAATGCAATTGATCAAACGAATCGGGATATTTCAGCCAGGTTTGATTTGAAAAACAGCAACAGCACAGTTGATCTAGAAGCTGATAAAAGTATAACAATTACTTCAAATGATGATATGAAATTAAAAAATATTGTTGATATTTTGCAATCAAAATTAACGAAAAGAGGTTTAAGTATAAAAATTCTTGATGCTCAAAAGGTTGAAAGTGCCCTTGGCGGAAATGTCAGACAAGTTTTTTTATTAAAAAAAGGATTGTCAGCTGAATTAGCTAAAAAAATCGTTGCTGATATTAAAAATTCAAAAATAAAAGTTCAAGCCGCTATTCAAGGAGATCAGGTAAGGGTTTCAGGCAAAGATAAGGATGAATTGCAATCAATTATAAAAATGCTTCGTGAAAATGAGGACAAATATGATATTGCTTTGCAGTTTACAAATTACAGGTAAAAAATGTTGAAAAAACCTGTTATTGGCTTAATAAATCATGGTTGCCCCAAAAATTTGGTAGATTCCGAGCTTATGTTGGGTTTTTTGACAAAAGCAGGATACGACATAACTTTAAATGTTGATAAGGCTGAAATTGTCATAATTAATACCTGTTCTTTTATTCATGATGCCGAAACCGAGTCAGTACGCTCTATTTTAGAAATGGTAAATAAGGGCAAAAAAATTATAATAACAGGCTGTTTGCCTCAAAAACACAAAAAACAACTGTTCGATGCAATCCCTGAAACCCTTGCAATGCTTGGGACTTCTGATATTTCAAAAATTGTTGAAGTAATTGAAAAATTAGACAAAACACATTTTATTAACGAAATTTCAACAGAGCCAAAATATATTTATCCAGAAGGAATTGAGCGTCAGCAAATCACAATGGGTTCAAGCTCTTATATAAAAATAGCCGAAGGCTGTGATTATAACTGCGGATATTGTATTATTCCCCAATTAAGGGGGTCTTATATCAGCAGACCTATTGAAAATATTGTGCAAGAAGCTCGATATTTAGGCTCAAAAGGTGTCAATGAAATAGTTTTGATCGCACAAGATACTACAAACTATGGCAAAGATATTTACAAAAAACCGTCTTTAGCAAAATTATTAACAGCTCTAAACGAGGTTGAAGAAATTAGCTGGATTCGTGTTATGTATACTTATCCGGGACTTTTTAACGATGAACTGATAAAAGCGTATGCAAATTTGGATAAAGTTGTTAAATATATTGATATTCCACTCCAGCATAGTCATACTGAAATTTTGAAGCTAATGAATCGTCCTGATTTTGATTATAGCGATATGATTAAAAAATTTAGAGATAATATAAAGGATGTAGCAATAAGAACAGCTTTTATTGTCGGCTATCCTTGCGAAACTGAAAAACATTTTGAGCATTTATACAATTTTATAGAAAAAAATAAATTTGATAAAATGGGTGTTTTTGAATATTCAAAAGAAAAAAATACAAAATCATATTCACTAAAACCTCAAGTTCCTGCCAAAATCAAAAAGCAGCGGAAAAAAGAGCTGATGATATTGCAACAAAATATTTCTTCTCAAATTAATCAATCACTTATTGGTAAAAAACTTCCGACAATTATTGAAAATATTTCAGATGACGGGCAAATTATAGGAAGAACATACCGAGATGCTCCTGAAATAGACGGTTTTGTTTACATTGACACAAAAAAATCTCTATTACCGGGTGACATTGAATTTGTAAAAATAACAAATGCTAACGAATACGATTTATTTGGCGATATTTAGTGATTAATAATAGAAATTTTTTGCTTAATTTTAACCTGTTGGGTAAATTAAAATTTATCTAACCTATAGCTTGGTGGGTTAGTGAACCTACCTTACAGACTCACAAAATGTCATGCTGAATTTATTTCAGCATCTTTCCGGTTTTTCATTATTTGCTCTTTATTGTTAATTTATTAGATCCTGAAACAAGTTCAGGATGACAGGCTATTTTTATTCATACAGATACTTCGCCGAACAGCCATAACCATAATTATCAGTAGCTGTAGAACCTTCCACACATGTTATTGATGGTTCAAGATCTCCTCTTGCACCTAACGGTATTAATGCATTTGAAGTTATTGACATTACAAATATATCTTTACCTATTATATTAGGCTTTTTAAAACCATTTACATCCAAATATATTTCCGCACATCGTTCATAATCTCCTCTGGAAGAACTACAATCAGACTTATTAAGAATAAAATATATTAAACTTCCATTATTTAGAATCAAACCGGGAAAAGATTGAGTCCAACCGGTTGTTGTCCCATTTAAAAAATACCAAGCATCATATAAATGCCAACAACCTTCCGCCGCTACTCCTGATCCGGTTCCTCCATAGGTAGAAGTACCTGAGCAATCTTTTATTATGTTTAATTTAGAAGCATAAGCATTTTTCAAATCTTCGGCTCCTGCTCCATCTCCAGGGAATGCGCCTGCTAAAGTTCCTCCGTTATCAGCTACAATCATCATTGTTGCTTGTGATAAATCAGAATACGACTTTTTCCATGCTGCTTTTAGTTCAGCATCGCTTGTCGTGCCAAACAACATTGGCGTTACTATTGAGGCTATTATTCCGATTATTGCTATTACAATAAGAGTTTCTGCTAAAGTAAATCCTAGCTTTCTTACAAATTTATTATTTGATTGCTGCATTCGCTTTAACATTTTTTCCTACTCCTTTTATTTTATTCTTTTTATTATTTTAATATTACTTTTAATTATATGCTTTATTGTAATTATTGGCAATCAGTTGTTTATATATATTTATAAAAATTGCCTAAAACGACGGCATTGATTGAGTAGGGTTTTTAAACCGTGTTATATTTGGTTGGAACAATAATTCAACCGACCCTACAGGACCGTTTCTTTGTTTTGCAATAATAATTTCAGCTTTGCCGCGTTTTTCAACGTTTTCAGGATCATAATAATCTTCTCTGTAAATAAACATAACAATATCAGCGTCTTGCTCAATAGCACCCGATTCTCTAAGGTCACTAAGCATTGGTTTTTTAATTGTTCTGCTCTCAACCGCTCTTGAAAGTTGTGATAATGCAATGATTGGAACATTTAATTCCCTTGCTATTCCTTTTAAGCCTCTTGAAATTGCAGAAATTTCCTGAACCCTGTCATTATTGCTAGTCCCGCCCATTAACTGTAAATAGTCAATAATCACAAGACCAATTTTCCCGTGTTCCATAGTTAAACGCCGACATTTTGCCCGAATGTCCATAATAGTAGCTGCCGGCGAATCATCGATATACATAGGTGCTTCAGCAATTGTACCCATTGCATTTGTTAATCTTGACCAATCATCAGATTGCATATGTCCTGTTCTTAATCTATTAGAGTCAATCTCGGCTTCTGAGCACAGAACTCTTTGTACCAACTGCTCTTTTGACATTTCTAAACTAAAAATAGCAGTCGGAAGTTTTTTTCTTATCGCAACTTCTTGAGCAATATTTAAACTAAATGCCGTTTTTCCCATTGAAGGTCTTGCTGCTAAAATTATCAAGTCAGATGGCTGGAAACCGGCAGTAATATTGTCTAAATCAATAAATCCGCTCGGCACACCGATTAATTCATCTCTGTTGTTGTAACGATACTCAATCATAGAATAACTTGGCATTATAAGTTCTTTAATCGGTATTAAATCTTTTGAAACTTTTTTTTGGGCGATTGAAAAAATAAGCTTTTCTGCTGTATCTAAAGTCATTTCAGAAGAACTTTCATCATAAGCTTGAGTAACAATCTCTGTTCCGGCATTTATAAGTTCTCTTAATACTGATTTTTCTGAAATAATTTTTGCATAATATTCAATATTTGCAGTAGTGATGACATTTAAAGCCAAATCATTTATATAAGCTCTTCCGCCCACTAATTCGAGCTTATCAGCATCCCTTAGGTATTCAGAAACCGTAACAACATCAATAGGTTGGCTTTTATTGCATAAATCAATCATTGCAGAATATATTTGCTTATGTGCCGGTTTGTAAAAATGTTCCGGAGCAAGGCTTTCCATAACTTGAATAATTGACATGGGATTTACAAGAACAGCACCCAAAACAGCTTCTTCTGCCTCAAGACTTTGAGGCGGCAGTTTTTCAATTTTTCTAAGGGCTGTAACTTTTGCCATATTAACTCCAATTTAACATAATTATAAATATTATATAAGAATAGAGCCTAAAATACTTTAAATATTAACTTTTATAATTAAGATTTGTTTATAAATACTCATGTAAATGTTGAATAACAGTTCATTATTGAATTTGGCTGTTTTATTGATTTTTATTAACAAAAAACTAACAACAGATTGTGTTTTATGGTTCTTTAATATATCCTATAAGGATATACTTATAACGACTTGGATAATTGAAAAAGTGAGTGGTTGGCATGACTAATTTATTAACGGAAAAAAATTTCGTAGATTTTTCAAACTGCAAAAACACCACCTCTGTTCTTCTTGAAATTAGCAATATTGCCGAAAAAGAAGAGTACAAGGGACAAGGAATTCAGTTACAATTAGGTGATATAGATTTAACAGAGTCACATATTTTCAGTATCAAATCCATTTTGGAAAATTTCGGGATTGATTTAATGCTGGTTCATACAGATTCGCCAAAAACACAATTAGCGTCGCTAAAAGCAGGCTTGGCAGTTGCCAGCAAAAATCATGAAAGCAAAGAAAAAGATGGAATGCAAAGTGCAAATTCCGATATAAAAGGCTCATCGGTGCAAACTTTTTATTTAAAACAAACTTTGCGCTCGGGACAGACTATTGAATTTGACGGAAATATTGTCGTTATCGGCGATTGCAATCCGGGGTCTGAAATTATAGCCTCGGGTGATGTAACCATATGGGGCATCCTCAGCGGAATTGCCCATGCCGGAGCTAAAGGAAACAGAAGCGCATCAATAAGAGCTTTAAAAATAAACGCTATTCAATTAAGGCTTGCGGATCTTTACGCAAGACGTCCCGATAAAGTTCATATGGAAAAAATTGAAAAACCCGATGCATATGTGCCTGAAGAAGCTAAAATTGTTGACGGTGAGATAATAATTCATTCTTTAAATGGATAATAATAGGAGGAAAACCAGAGTATGGCCGGAAGAGTAATAGTTGTAACGTCTGGTAAGGGCGGTGTAGGCAAAACAACTTCAACAGCAAATATAGGAACTGCTCTTGCAAAAAATGGCGCAAAAGTAGCAATGATTGATACTGATATCGGTCTTAGAAACCTTGATTTGCTTATGGGATTGGAAAATCGAATTGTTTATACAATTATTGATGTTATAGAAGAAAGATGCAAGTTAAAACAAGCTCTGGTAAAAGATAAAAAAAATCCCAATCTTGTTCTTCTCGCTGCAGCTCAAACACGTGATAAATCAGCACTTTCCTCTGAACAAATGAAAGATATTTGTGAAAAATTAAAAGAAGAATTTGATTTTGTTTTGGTAGATTGTCCTGCCGGAATTGAACAGGGTTTTCAAAATGCCGTTGCAGGTGCAACTGAAGCTATTGTCATTACAACGCCTGAAATGTCTGCCGTTCGTGATGCCGATAGAATTATTGGGCTTTTAGAAGCAAATGAAAAAATAGAAAGCTATAAACTTGTTTTAAACAGAGTTCGCCCTAATTTAATTAAAACAAATGATATGATGAGTGTTGAAGATGTTTTAGATATTCTTTCAGTTAATCTTTTAGGCGTAATTCCTGAAGATGTAGGCATTATTACAAGTACAAACAAGGGTGAGCCTATTGTCAATGAAAATTCTTCAAAAGCCGGTCAAGCGTATTTAAATGTAGCTAAAAGAATTAATGGTGAAGAAGTGCCGTTCTTAGACTTAAACGAACCGCCTACTTGGATTGAAAAAGTTAAGAATTTTTTTGCCGTTGCTAAGTAGGAAAGGGGGATTTAATAAATGAGAGCTATAAATGAAATGTTAAGTGATATAATCGTAAGATGTAATAATTTGATTGCTGCAAGTTTTTCAACGAAAGAAAATGAAAATACATCAAAAGAAGATGCAAAAAACAGATTAAAACTTGTTCTTATGCATGACAGAACAAATCTTGATCCTGCCACACTTTCTAAAATGAAAGATGAGCTTGTTGACGTTATTTCTAAATATGTAGAAATTGATAGAGAAGCACTTGATTTAAACCTTGAGAGTGAAACCAATACAATTGCGCTTGTTGCAAGTATTCCGGTTCTTAGAGCCAAAAAGAAAGAAGAAATAGAAGCAGCAGAGAGAGAAAAAGTTCAAAAACAGGAAAAACTAAATTCATTAGAAGCAGAAATTGAATCAGAAGCTAATTTAGAGGAAGAAACTGAAAAAAATATTGTTTCAACTTGTGAAGAAAAAAATGACAATGAATGTGATAAAAAAGAACAAAATGAAATAATTAACAAAAAAGAGAATAAAAAAGAATCTTCGCAAGAAGAAACTATAGAAGTTAAATAAATTTTAATATTTTTAAATAAAAAGCCTCCGTAATCTAACAAAACAGAGGTTTTTCGCTAAAAGTAATGTAAACAGTTTATTGATATTATTTGCTTTATTCTATATAATAATTTTATTGTTGTAATAAAAAAGGGAATATTCTCATGAAAAAACTTGGCTTTACGCTGGCAGAAACATTAATAGTAATTGCTATAATCGGGATAATTGCCTCCATCGTAACGCCGATGTTGTTTGGTACAACAAACAACGCTGAAAATATCGCAAAATGGAAAAAATCTTATGCAGATATTTCGCAGGCTTGGAGGCTTGCATCTTTAGATCATGGAGGTACTTTAAACGGTGTTTTTACAGCAGAGGGTAATAGCAGTGAATTAGATAATACTTTTGGTAATCTCCTTTTGGAAAAAATGAATTACATAAAAAAAGGTCCCTCTTCTGCAACAGAAACAACCGACAATCCTTGTTGGCACGAAGTTGGCGAATATTTTACTTTAAATGGAACAGAAATAAATAGTAATTTTTCTGTACAATATACTGCGATACTATCAAATGGAGCTTATGTGAGAATTGGTGCTGTCAGAAACAGATGTGTCGACGGATCAGCCGATTGTCAATTGGTTTATTTTGGAGTAGATGTAAATGGTTCTAAAAAGCCTAATATGCAGGGAAAAGATATTTTTTATTGTGGTGGGCGTCCTAACGGAATAGTCAAAGTACATGGTTGGAACTCAGATCCGAGCGCCCCCGGAACATATTCTTGCCTTGAAGATTCTACATCAACCAGTGCTAATCTGGGACAACACTGTTCAAAATTAGCCTTATATTGTGATGATATAGATTATACAACAGGAACTTGCAAAGCTGAATAATAAGTGGGGAAAAGGTTTATAATAAAAAAGTCGATAAAGTAAGCTTTATTTGATGAATTAAAGTGCAAATTTTTCAATAGCGGTAACGATTCCGTCGTTATCAACCGTATCTGTTATAAAATCAGCATTTTGTTTAACTTTATTACTGGCATTGCCCATAACAACAGATAAACCTGCAATTTTAAGCATTTCAATATCGTTTTCGCCGTCTCCTGCTGCCATAATTTGAGATTTGTTAATATTCCATAAATTTGCCAGATATAAAATAGCTTTGCCCTTAGAAACCTTGTTGTCAGCTATTTCACAGTATTCAGGCATGGATTTTGTTATATATAAATCTTGAGAATACTTTTGGTTAAGATAATCCGTTAAATCATCTGCATATTGTGATGTTTTTGCCATTGCAAGAATTTTTGTAGCTTCAATTTTTTCAACTTTATCAAAGGAATTTACTTTTTTATAAGAAATAAATCGTTTATTCGCATATTCTTTTAAAATAGCACCTTCTGTTTCAACAAATAAAATATCATCCATGTAAACATTAATTTGAACGTCTTTTTGTCTTAATTCGGCAATTATTTTTCTTGAAAACTTATCCTCAACAGGCTCATGAAAAAGAATTTTATCAGAATTCAGATATTCTCTGATCATAGCACCTTGATATGTAATTAAAGGTGTTGTTATGCCTAATTTTTTGGCAATAGGAACAGTTGCACTATGCATTCTGCCTGTTGCGAGAACTACTTTTATATCTTTTGAAATTGCTTTTGAGATAACGTTTTTCACCCCATCTGAGATGTGAAAGTTCTTATCCATAAGGGTTCCATCAATATCTAGTACTATTAATTTAATATTATTCATTCCAATTGAGCATTCCTATAGCTGCTATTGTTTTTGCATCTTGTATTTTTGATAATTTTATCATATTTATGGCTTCTTTGAAACTAATACAAAAAGTTTCTATATATTCGCCATCATCAAAGTTTGTTTGGGTTTTTGTTAAATTATCGGCTCTGTAAATGTGCAGTTTTTCATCACAAAATCCCGGGGTAGAGTATATTTCGCCTAATTTCTTCCATTTATTTGCAATAAAACCCGTTTCTTCTTCGAGTTCTCTTTTGGCTGCCACAAAAGGATCTTCGCCATAATCAAGTTTTCCGGCAGGAAGCTCAATCAATTTTTTTTGAATGGGATGACGCCATTGTCGAATCAATAAAATTTCATTTTTATTATTAAATGCTGCAATTACGACACCTCCCGGGTGAGTTGCAACTTCTCTTTTATGCTCAGAACCGTCTTCAAAAATAACCGTATCTTCTCGAACATTAATAATCAAGCCCCTATGTTTTTGCACAGATGATATTGTTTTTTCTTCCATTGAATTTTTCATAAAATTTACCTTTTAAGCTTTTACATCTTTTATTTTAATAAAAATCAGCTTAAAAATCTTTCCCCCACTTTGGGATTAGTTCTAGAGATAAAATCTTTTATTTCAGTTAAAACAAAGCTGCCGATTGTAAAACAAGTCGGATAAAATACACCTTTGCCTGTTAATATACCGATTTTATCTGTTGAAACTTCTACAATTGTTCCGAGTTGTACATTTGAATAGGTTTTATCCGAAGCATAATACCCGCTCCAAATTTTAGTAAGACATCCTCTAAAATTGGTTACTGCTCCCCAAAACGGATTGCATGCCCGTATAAAACTTTCTATATAATAGGCTTCCCACTCCCATTTTATGAAAGTATCCCCAATTTCTTGTTTGACAGAAGGAGCTTTCCTAAGGTTTTCATGGTTTATTTGAGGCACTCTTGGCAATTTTTGACCACTTTCTAAATTATCCACAAGTTCAACTACCATTTGTGCAGAAAGCATATTTAATTTATTGAACAAAGTTCCGATTGTTTCATTTTTAGCCAATGGAATTTTTCGCTGATAAATAATATCCCCTGTATCAAACGAGCTGTCCATATAATGAAAAGTTACGCCCGTTTGCTCTTCGTTGTTTGCAATTACATGAAAATAAGGATTTCCTCCTCTGTAATCGGGTAAAAGTGACGGATGGCAATTAATTATGCCTTGAGGAAAAATATCAATGATTTCCTGAGAAATTAAATGATTGAACGCACAAACAATGCCGATATCAGGCTCTAATTGTTTTATTTTTTCAATAAAAGGTTTTTCTTTTGGGGAATTTGAAAAATAAATACAAGGTAAATTATGTTCTTCGGCAGCACTCATCATCATTGTAAAAGCAGCATGTGTAGGAGCGGGAGGGACGACGCCGACAAGACTTTTGAGGTGTTTTGCCACAAGTGCGTTAAAACAAATTATTCCCATATCAGGTACGCCAAAAAATAAAATTCTCATAAGTTCCTCTTAGATTGTTTTTGCAATGTTCATTCCGATTATAACCGCTAATAGTCCTAAAATTGTGCTTGATAACATGTATAAAAGGCTTATTTGAAAGTGTCCGTCTTTTATAAAATTGACAGATTCAAAACAAAAAGTGCTGAATGTCGTAAAGCCTCCAGCTAAGCCCACGGTTAAAAATAATTTTGTTGAAGTATCTAAAGATGAGTATTTGTCGATAAGCAACGTTATGCAAAAGCCTAAAAATAAGCTGCCTAATATATTTACAGTAAAAGTTCCCCAGGGATAAAAATATCCGATATGCTTGTCACAAAGGACTTTAATAAAATATCTCAGGACAGATCCTAGTCCTCCGCCTAAAAAAACCATTAAAAAATTCATTTTCCACTTCCTGTTCATCTTTTATAAAACTATAATAGCAAAAATTTTAGAATAAAGGAAATTTGTATCTTTGAGAAAATGACTCCTATATACCAACAAGTATCTCCAATCAATTACACCAGATAATAAAGATTTTGCATTTGATGAAGTAATGCCATTATTAGCAAAATATAAAAATGAATTAAAAATCGAAAATGCTTCTCAAATCGCCAGCATACTAGGGCATATTACCCCTGAAACTAAAGATGCAATAGAGATTGTTGCTAAAAATGCAGATAAGCTAAAAATTGATGATATAGACGATTTTATTTTGGCAATTACTCCAGAAAACAAAAATTGTATAGAGCTGGTTGCCGATAATGCAGAAAAACTTGAAATAAGAGACTTCTTGAGTGAATATGAACACAAAAAACTACTAGATAAAGGCATGGCTCAAATTAAGAAAATGTTAGAGTAAAGAGAAAAATGAAGATACCACCAAATCCCATATATTTTCAAACCAACAATCCTTCCTATAAATTAGAAAGTTCAAAAAAAAATATTGAAACTAAAATAGGGGTAAACAAAAAAGTTTCTTTTTCTGGATTTCATGATTGTTTTACAGAAAAAGAAATTTCTCAACAAGCTGACTGGGCTCAAAAATATGCCTATGTTGAAAATTACGCACAACCTTTAACAAAAGATGTTTTTAGTAGTTTCAGCTTTGTAGATAAGTATATTTTTACAAATAAAACAATAGAAAAAGCTAAAAAAAGTGTTGAAAATGTAGAATGCTTTATACAGGCTATAAGAAGATTAGATAGAAGGAAAGAAGAAAAACTTATAAAGTTAGAAATGGCAAAGGCTCAAAAAATAGAAGAAGAAAAAATACAGTCAGAAAAGCAGGAAGAACTATAAAAGCATTTTCTGCCGATGCAGGTTATAGAGGCACATCTGTAGATTATGTACAGAATATTTTAAAAAAATTTATACATATATCAATGAGAGTTAAAGATGAATTTGCTATTTTGCCCAAAAGATGGATAGTGGAGAGGACTTTTGCCTGGATTAATAATTTCAGGAGAGCATCAAAAGACTTTGAAATCTTAACTTTAACAGCAGAAAATGTTGTAAGGATAGCAATGATATGGGTTACCCTTAAAAAATGTTTTTGACCAGACAGCTTCTAAGTCTATCAAAACAATTCTTGTAGAAAAGACTGATAGACTTTATAGAAACTTAAAGGATTATGTTACTCTTGATGACCTTGACGGTGTTGAAATTCACTTTGTAAAAGAAGGAACCGTTTTAAGCGATAATTCAAAAAGCCAAGATAAATTTATGCACGGTATCCGGGTGTTAATGGCTAAAAATTATATTGACAATCTTTCTGAAGAAATCAGCAAAGGTTTGTTTGACCAGTGTTAAGTGCCACTTCATTGGCTTTTGCTTCTTTTAACGGGTCAATCCAATCCCATCCCGGTGTTATCCAAGAGTGCCTTAAATATCTTTCTTTATTGCTGAAAAAGTCAGGTATATTGAGTTTGCCCGATAAAACCGCAGCTGTAACAAATTCCCTGTAAACAATTTTGCAAAGATGTTCTATTAAATATTTCTGCATCATTTTATAGGTTCTTATATCTTCAAGAAGCCCTTGACGTGCAGAAGAATAATTGACTTGCGACATATCCCTTGATACAGCTTCATAACTCAAGCCTTGACCGCTTCCAATCAAACGTTGCTGTGTTGATATAAAATCTTTTGCATTGCTTGCTTGTCCTGAAGGATTTACAACAGAAATATCATCCCCCGGTTGCAATTCATTAATCATTCCGGGTGCAAGTTTTTGTGTGCTGTATCCTGTTGAAATATCTTTATTAACAGGGGTATTTCTTCCAATTCCTGTTCCGGGAACTAATTTTTTAATAAATATTGCTAAACAAGCTAAAATTCTTTCTTTTACAGAAGTTGCTTCAACAAATTCATTAATATCCCTTATACGCTCAACAGTTCTTGCCGTTTAATTTTCCAATGCCCTTCATTGCTCTTCTTTCAACAGTCTTTTTGTACATTTCACCGGGGGATTTTTCCCAAGGGCTTTTTTTCTAGCTTCAGGAGTAACAGGTTCATCACTGAAAGTTACTATTAAGCCCGGTTTTTTCTTTTCTTTTCTTTTTATGCTCATTTGTTTTTCCTTTTCGTAATTTTTCATTGCAAACTAAGCCCAGTTGCACACAGCCTGTTGCTTGTTCAATTTTTTGTTTTGAAATCGTTTAGTTAAGTTCTATTTCTTTTAAGAACTCTTCCCCAAATCTGTTTCTGAACCATTCTGTTATGTTTTTTGATGACATTCTGCCGTGCACCCAAAACCAAACAGCGTGTGAGGTGATGCTTAATTCTCTTGCAATATCACCCTGTGAGATACCTTCTTTTTTTAAAGCTTCTTTGATTTTTTCAATTCTCTTTTTCAACATCCTTCTTCCTTTTAATTGTCCACACGGCTTAGACCAACTGATGAATTGAATTGACATCAATGCCGTGTTAATATCTTACTGATTTAATTATGTAATCACTATACTACCCACTAGGCAATTTTTGCAACTCAAAGGGCAGTATTATTTTACATTTCTTAACAATAAGAGGCTTAAACATTGTCAACACAAGGAAGTAGATTAAAAGAGTTTAGAGAAACATTGAGGTTATCTCAAGCAGATTTGGCAAATTCTTTGGGGATTGCAGGACCTTCTATAACAAAGGTTGAAAAAGATAAAAACAATCTTAGTAATGAAAATTTGGTTAAGCTTGCGACAATATACAATTTAAACATTAATTGGCTTCTTATAAACAAAGGGGATATGTTCATAAAAGAAAACGCCGCTAATGTTAGCGACGAATTCAAGGGAATAATTAAAGCAGAAGTTGTTAATTTACTGCACGAATACGGTTTAACAGACGTAATAAAATAACTCTTGCCTCTTTTGGATACGCAATAAGTAGTGCTTCGTAGATTTTACAAATGTCTTCTTGTGTCATTTTACATTCCTTCTAAAAACTATTACATTTATATAAAGTAATCGGTAGGGTTTTAAATTTTTTTCATATGGCAATTTTCAACACCTAGTCAGTATCACATGCCACGCATGGGCATAAATTTGGTGTAGATAAAATTTTTATAGCTTTTATTATTGCTATATGAAAGATTTAAGGAAAATAATTGGTAGAAGAATAGCTGCTGAAAGAAAGAAACAAGGACTTAGCCAAGAAAAGTTGGCTGAACTTGCAGGCTCTCACAGAACATATATTGGACTTCTTGAAAGAGGGGAGTTAAATATTGGCATTTGCAATCTTGCTGAAGTTGCTAAAGCTCTTAATTACCCTCTTGAAAGTTTATTTAAAGATTTGTAGATTTAATTTGAATATTTATTATAATTTATCATGCTTGTTATATAATTTAATTATGTAATTAGGGAACAAGCAAAAATGACTGAAAAACTTACTCCAAATAACCTTTTAGTTAGCCAAAAGGTAAAAAGCAAAACTTCCAATAATGAATATGAAGTTTATATATTTGATAGTTGTGTTGTTTGCACTTGCCCGGCAGGTGGGAAAAAACAACTTTGTAAGCATTTAATTTCTTTAATACATAATAATTTTGAACTATTGAAAGAAAAAGCCCCTAATTTTTTACCTAAATTAATTCAAGCTATTGAGGTTAAAAATAGCAAAGAAATTCCGTATAAAGATAAGTTCAAGGAATATGCAAAAGTAATGTACTTAAATAAAGATATTGTTGATGAATCTATTCAAAATATTCATGGGCTTATCCAAAGTGATATTGAGGAATTGACACAATTTGAACCACTTGTTTCAAATTATAGGATTTATGAATTGTACGAATTTATGCAGTTATCAAGAAAAAGTCTATATAATTTATTTTTCGCAAAAAATGATGAACTTTTAAACAATCTTGAAAAATTGAAATTTATTAAATTTCACCCATTAAGTGTTGATGATTTTTTGGAAAAAATTTATTTTACAAAAGATGAACTAATAAAAATTTTGAAACTTGCAGAAATAAAGTTTCCAAAGAAATCAAACAAAAATGTTTTACTTAGGCTAGCCAGAGAAAATAATTTGCTTGATGAAGAAATTAAAAATTATACACTAATTTCTGCAACTGAACTATTTATAACAAGCAAAGATATTATAAGTTTTTTACACAAAAATCGTTCAAAATATGTTGATGATAAGAAGATTTTAAATATTTCATTCTTTAAAGAAGATTTAAATATAGCAGAAAGTAAATAATAGATGCAGCAAGTAGTTTTATATGCAAGAGTATCAAGCAAAGAACAAGAAAGAGAAGGTTTTTCAATACCTGCTCAAATTAAACTGCTTAAAGAATATGCCGTAAAACAGAATTTAAAAATAGTTTCTCAATTTGTTGAAGCAGAAACAGCAAAAACTTCAGGCAGAAAACAATTCACTGAAATGGTGAAATTTCTCAAAAAAAATAAGTCTATCAAAACAATTCTTGTAGAAAAGACTGATAGACTTTATAGAAATTTAAAAGATTATGTTACTCTTGATGACCTTGACGGTGTTGAAATTCACTTTGTAAAAGAAGGAACTATTTTAAGCGACAATTCAAAAAGCCAAGATAAATTTATGCACGGCATCCGGGTGTTAATGGCTAAAAATTATATTGACAATCTTTCTGAAGAAATCAGTAAAGGATTAAAAGAAAAATCAGAACAAGGGTTCTTCCCCGGCAAAGCCCCGGTTGGATATAAAAATATTATCCAAGAGAATGGCAGAAGAACAATTATAATAGATGAAACTGCTGCACCATTTGTTAAAAAGGCTTTTGAACTATATTCAACAGGTGCATATTCTTTTAAAACATTGGCAACAAAACTTGCTTCAGAGGGCTTTTCATATAATAGAAAACCTTGTTCAAAGATATTAATTGAAAAAACTTTTAATAATCCATTTTATATGGGTGAATTTAATTGGAATGGCAAAAGGTTTATTGGTAAACATGAACCATTGATAACTAAAGAACTTTTTTATGCAGTACAGCAGCAACGAGAAGCCCATACAAGCCCCAAAACAATAAAGCACGAGTTTACATATACAAACTTGATTAAATGCTCTAAATGCGGCTGTTATTTAACTGCTGAAATTAAAAAAGGCAAATATATTTATTATCACTGCACAGGAAATAAAGGCGGTGATTGTAAAAGAAAATATTTAAAACAAGAACATATTGACAATGCGGTTTTTGCTATTTTGCAAGGCATTTATATTTCAGAAGAAGATATAAAAGAAGTTATTTCAATAATTAAAGAAATGTATGCACTCAAAAATAAATATGAAAATCATTCAATAAAACATATCTTGCAACAAATAGATAAATATAGAAACCGTTTAAACAAATTGTATTTGGATAAAATTGACGGCATTATTGATGAAGATTTTTATTTTGAAAATTCACACGATTGGCAAAGAAAAATTGATGAATATGAAATAAAATACAGAGCAAGGCTTAATGATAGTAGAACTTTTATAAATAAAGCAGAACTTGTTTTGAAAGTCTGTAAAGATGCTTATAGCTTATATCTAAACCAATCAGTTGAAGAAAAAAGGAAATTATTAAATTTACTGTGTTCGAACTTTTCTTACGATGGTGAAAATATAATCATAGAACTAAAAAGCACCTTCAAACCTGTGTTCAAAAGTGCTAATTTAAAAAATGGTGGAGACGGAGAGATTCGAACTCTCGTCCAAAACGGATACAAGCAAACGTCTACGAGTGTAGGTTTTTAATTGATTTCATTTTGGCATGATTAAAAACCGTAACCTTAACCAAAATTAAGCATTTTTAAAGTCATGCCTGACCTTGAAAGAAAATCTTATCTTAGCTTACTTTCATACACTAAGAGCATTCGATTTGAAGTGACTATACAATTCAATCGTCAAAAATTGTACAGTGGCTGATACGTAAGTTTGTCTACGCAGCTAGAGCAGCAGCTCTGCCGAAGTCAGCTTTAATGACGTTGTTGCCATTTATTGTTTGTTGCTCGTTGATAACGAAGAACAGCGCTCCGACCCGCAGTTTGATTCTACCAATCGCCCTGTCTAATCCAAAACGTCCCCATATTTAATTTTCAATGTTCAAGACTGTATTTACAGACGAAATAAAAATAGTTTTGTTTCAATTTTAAAATCTGGATAAAAATGCCGAAGGTCGGACTCGAACCGACACGAGGGGTGAACCTCGGTGGATTTTGAGTCCACTGCGTCTACCGATTTCGCCACTCCGGCACTTGTTGTATTTTTGCCAAACCAGAATGAGCTAGTTTTAAAGAAAAGCAACGTGCATGGTTTTTTTAAACGTCGCTGTCTTGAAACGCTTGGCGTTAAACGAGTTCCAGCGAAAACTCTTCGTTTCCGTTTCACTCTCTGCCGAGGTTTCTCTCCCAACTCACTCATACCGATTTAAAAAGATTGATTTATTTAATGTTTACTTATTGAAATCGGTATAAACTATTTTAGCAAGGATACAAAAAGTATTGTAGCAAAAGAAATAAAAAAATGCTAGTATTTTTTAAAAAATAATTGGCATACTAAAAAGAGGTCTTTTAATTGACCTCTTTTTAGTGTTTTAATGGCTTGATTGAGTGCTTTTTTCTGTTTTTTCAGATGTAAATTCGTAAATAAGACTTATTACAGCTGATATTCCAACCAGAGAATAAATTATTCTGCTTGTTAAAGTCATATCTCCGAATAAAAAAGCAACCAAATCAAATCCAAAAAATCCTACCAATCCCCAGTTTAGGGCACCTATTATTATAAGGAAGTAGGTTAAATAGGAAATAGATTTATTCATTTGTTATTCTCCTTTATATCTTTTTCTTTATTATAAATGTACTGATTTCTCGGTCATTTTTAAAGCTACAAAAAGACAATTTTTTTAAAAAAAATCATCCTTTAAGACAATAAAAAACCTGATTTTTTTATCAGGCTTTACAAACTCCGTATTTTATTTATTTTTTATTTATTTAATTTTTTGTTTGAATTTGGATTATTCATTTTTAAGATTTTTTTCTTTAAGTTTTACTGCCTCGGCAACCAATTTTTTCTTTTCTTCAAGTTTTTCTGATAATTTTTCTATATCTTTATCTGCTTGTGCTTCGTCAATTTCTAAAGAAATATCTTGTATTTTTCTTTCATTTTCAAGCGCCTGTGATTTAAAATCAATATTTTTTTCATCTTTTTTAGGTTCTTCTTTTAGTGAATTTGATTCCATAGCCTTAAGTTCGGCTATTTTTTGAACAGAAGAATTTTTATCAAATGGATTTATTCCTGAAACACTCATTTAAGACTCCTTGCAATTTCTTTTGTAATTATATAAAAACATTTTTTTAGAATGAAAATCAAATTTTTCTTATGTTTTTACATTCATTTACAATAATGTTAATGCTAAAATTGTTTCATGATTAATTTAGATTCACTTACGATAAAGGCTTTTTTGGAGGAAACTCAACTGTTGTTTGAGTCTTGTCGGGTGCAAAAAATCCAGCAGCCATCGAGACATGAGCTTATTTTATCGATTCGAACATTAGGTAAAAGCCAAAAATTATACATAAATATTAATCCAAAATATCCTCACATATGTTTTTTGACAGAAGTTGGGCAAAAATATCGAAATATTGAAATTCCTCAACAACCGCCGATGTTTTGTATGCTTTTAAGAAAACATATGGAGGGAACAAAAATCAATGCAGTTATTCAGCCGGATAATGAGCGAATAATTGAACTCTATTTTGAAAGTTACGATGCAATTGGTGGTAAAATTCCGTTGGTTATGGCTATTGAGCTGATGGGCAAACATAGCAATATAATTTTGTATAATAAAAAAACTAATATAATTATTGGCTGCGCTCACAATATAGGACCTGAAAAAAGTAGAGAACGAGAATTAGCAGGGACTTTACCATATATTTATCCTCCAGCGCAAACAAAGACAAACCTTTTAGAAATTTCTAAAAATGATTTTTATAATATGGCAAAAGCAATTCAAAAACCTATCAATCAGTGGTTGAACAAGACTTTTTACGATGTCAGTCTTGCTTTAGCTAATGAGTTGTGTGAATTTTTGAATATTGAAATTGTTGAAAAAGGCATAAGTGCAATTTCGCAGGAAAAAATCTTGCAAATATATGATTATTTGTACGAAATGCTTAATTTAGAATGTTTAAATCCTGTTATTAGTGCAGATAAAAACTTTTTTTCATTATTTGGATTGCAAAAAGATGATTTTGAGAATAGAGAAACTGTAAATGAGCTAATTGATGAATATTTTGGCTATCAAATGTTCAAAGATACTTTTGGCAGAATGCAAAAAACTTTATTGAATGTGGCGGAAAAAGAAATTAAAAAACAAAAAACAGCTTTTGAAAAACAGCAAAAAATATTGGATTCGATTTTAAAAATCGAGAAATACAAAGAGTTTGGCGATGTTATAATTTCCAATCTTTATAGAATAAAAACGATTGAACCGATTATGTACTTAGAAAATCCTTATAATGAGAACAAAGCAGAGGAAATTTCTTTTGATACTGCACTAACAGCCAATGAAAATGCTCAAAAATACTATAAACTTTATAATAAGAAGAAAAATGCCGTTAAAATTGCTCAAAATATGTCAGAAAAAACGCAAGAAGAAATAAATTATCTTGAAAGTATTAAAATTTCAATAAATCAGGCTGTTTCGATAAAAGATTTAACTGAAATAAAAGAAGAACTTGTTAGTCAAAATTTGCTTAAGGCAAAAGTTTTGCCGATTAAAAAACAAAAAGAGCAGATTGATTTATTACAATTTGATTTTGAAAATGAAGTTAAAATATACGTTGGAAAAAATAATAAGCAAAATGATTATTTAATCTCCAAAATCGCATCACCGTTTGATATTTGGCTTCATGTGCAAAATACGCCCGGTTCTCATGTCTTAATAAAAATACCCAAACAAATAGAGCAAATTCCTGACGAAATTTTGCTGAAAGCAGCTCAACTGGCTGTAAAATACAGTTTTGCAAGCAAGGCTACAAAAGTTCCTGTGATTTATACTTTAAAAAAATATCTAAAAAAGCCACCATGTGCAAAACCTGGGTATGTGACATACTCGAATGAAAAGACGATTTTTATAGAAAATAATTAATTTTATCCGAATAATATGATATACTTATTTTCAAATATAGTTGAGGAATATGTATGAAAAAGCCTTATACAGCGTTTACTTTAGCAGAAACATTAATAGTGATTGCAATAATCGGAATTATTGCTTCAATAGTTACACCGATGTTATTTGGTACTACAAGCGATGCGGAACTAAAAGCAAAATGGAAAAAAGAATATTCAGACCTTGCTCAGGCAACAATGATGATAGTTGCAGACAACGGCGGAAGTTTAGCCGGAGCATTTACAGAGGATGTTTTAGGAAGTGAAGATTTAAAAAATGCTTTTGCATCAAAATTAAATATTATAAAAGATTGTTCCGGAACATCTGCATTTGGAGGAACCGGAAGTGGTTCAAGTGCAGAAGGTTGTTGGCATGTAGGAGCAAACAGCTGGTATTACTTAAATGGCAACGATACGGGAGGAGGTGCTTCTCTTCCCGGATTAATATTAAATAATGGGAGTCTTATGTGGTTTCAGGTTAACAAATCGGATTGCAGTTCTTCTGCGGGAGATTATACAAGATGTGCTCATTTATATATAGATGTAAACGGATTTAAAAAACCGAATACAGTAGGAAAAGATATATTTGTAGCAAGTATAACCTCAAATTCATTAATACCATATGGTGCACGAAATTTTTATACGATATCAACAAGATGCATAGAAGGTTCAACTGCAACAACTAATACAGGTCATGGCTGTTCTGCAAAGTATTTGTATGAATAAATTGGAGAAAAAAAAGTATGAAAAATCAAAAAGCGTTAACAAGATCTAAAAGATATACAGCGTTTACTTTAGCAGAAACATTAATTGTTATTGCAATAATCGGAATAATTGCCTCAATAGTTACACCGATGTTATTTGGTACGACAAGCGATGCAGAATTAAAAGCAGCGTGGAAAAAGTCATATTCTGATTTATCTCAAGTTACACAATTATTAGTTGTTGATAACGGCGGAACTTTAGCCGGAGCTTTTCCTGGGGATTTAGCAGGAAGTGAAGATTTAAAAAATGCTTTTGCATCAAAATTAAATATTATAAAAGATTGTTCAGGAACTTCTACCTATGGAGGATCGGGTAACGGAGTAAGTGCTGATGGATGTTGGCATGCAGGTGTAGACTGGTTCTATTTAAATGGTACAAGTATAAGTAATCAATATCAAGGCGGTTTAATATTAAATAATGGCAGTTTAATCAGGTTTAATGTTGACAAATCAAATTGCAGTTCTCCGGTAGGAGATTATACAAGATGCGGATATATAAATGTAGATGTAAATGGATTTAAAAAACCGAATACAGTAGGAAAAGATATTTTTTATATGAATTTAACTTTAAATTCATTAATTCCACATGGAGCAAGAGGAATTAATGACCCGTCAACAACTTGCATAGAGAGTTCAACAGCATCCACAAATACCGGTTCAGGCTGTTCTGCAAAATACTTGTACGAGTAGCGAGAGTGAGCTGAGAGTGAAACGGAAACGATTAATTTTCGTTGGAACTCGTTATCGGCGAACGAGCAAGACGCTTTAACCCGGAGGCCAAGTAAAAGGACGGCCTGCAAGTATATGAATATGCAAATGGAATACTTCTTGACCCGCTTTTTTGCCTGTATTTATAACTGTTCTGTAGCCATCTTCAATATTTAATTTTTTAACAACATTTTGCACACCCTCAAATAATTTGCCCAATAATTCAGGATTTTTGATGTCATTTAGCGTTTCATAATGTTTTTTGGGAATTACCAAAATATGAAAAGGAGCTTGAGCATTAATATCCTTAAAAGCCACCAAATCCTCGGTTTCTAACACCAAATCTATTTTTATTTCTTTATTTGCAATTTTGCAAAAAATACAATTTTCGCTCATTATTCTTCTCCGTTTTTTGAACCGATTTCTTCTATTATATCAATAGAAAATTCGCCCGAAAGCTCTGTTTTGGCTATTACGGCAAGTTCAGGAATAAAGTTTTCTATAAGCCGGAACATTTTTCTTCTTATTGAATTTGGTGCAACAAGTGCTGTATGTTTGGTTTCCAATTCGTTAGTTTCAATTATTTTTAGGATTTTATTAATAAAAGATTTAATTTTAGGATTATCGTAATACAATTTATCTTTTTGCAGCTCTTTTTCAAGCATAATAGCCGTTTTGTCAGATAAAGTTATTGCATATATTGTGCCGTTGCTATCTGCGATTGAATTGCAAATTTGCATTTTCAGAGCTTTTCTTAAGTTTTTCAGCATTTCTTTGATATCTAAAATTGTTACCTCTTCTCCCTCGATGCTGGTTTTTAATATTTGAGCGAAATCTGTCAATTTTTCAAAAATATAAACAATATCCTTTATTGAAATTTTTTCTTCGATTAATTTAGCTAAAATCGCACGAATTTCGCCGATTGTTAAGTGGTCTGCCACAAGAGTTTCGACCAAAAAGAAATTTTGAGTTCCGACTATTTCAATATAATTATTAATATCAGAATAGTCTAAAAGCTGGTCAGCACACTTGCAAACAACGTATTCCAGGTTTTTAGATATGACTTCGGCAGGGGAGAGTCCTTTTTCCCAGAAATTTTTTGTTTTAGATTTTTCTATCCAGAACGTTTTTTTCTGTTTTATAAAATCATATTCTTCGATTGCATTTTTAGGTTTTCTGTTAATGTTTGACTGTCCTGCATAATATCTTGAAAATCCGGGGTAAACACAGCCGGAGAGGATTTTTGCTCCTCGAACTTTTATTTCGTATTCATTATCGCCCAATTCCTCGTTAACGGCAAATTTGATGGCAGGAATAACATACCCCAAGTTTTCAGAAATTTTTTGACGCAGCTTAACGGTTTGGGAGATTAACTCTCCTCCTTTTTCAGTATTTACAAGGTCTGTAAGCTCATAGCTCAGCAAAATTATGAGTTTATCCTGATAAATATTTTCATACATACGATTTGGCGAAATAACTTCAGCCAACTTGCTTTTTAACGAATTGATTTCCGCTAAATAATTAGACATTTCGCGGTTTAGCCTGTCTCTGTCAATGTCATTGGAAGTTTTATCGAGCTGAAGTTTTATTTTATTGACTTTTTGTTGATGCTCGTTTATTTGAGATTGAATTTCCATACATTCTTCGTAAGGTTTATCAGACGGGTGGAGCATTTTTTCCATTTTGCTTTTAAAATCCTGAATATCGGCAATTTCTATTTTTTTGCTTTTGTTCTCATCAAATTCTCTTTGAAATATACAGCTGTACTGAAAACCGCTGGTTGGTGCTTCTACTTCATTTATAGTATATAAATTCCAACCCTCTGCAGCCATTGTATTTAATAAATCTTCCAAATTTTCCGGATCTTGATTTGAGCAGGTTTTTACCGAATACTCGTACCGTATATTTTCAAACATTTAAAAGTCCTTTTGCTGTCTATACTAAAATTTAATTGTCGTTTGGTCCGAATTTTACTTTATCGGGACCGAATTTTACTTTTGAAACCGGTTTTCCGCCCATTTGCCCTCCGGTATATGTCGGGGATTTGTAAACAGAATTATCTTCGTAAATAACAATTCCGTTTGCAGTCTTGGTGACTTCTGCTTTTGGTTCTTCTTTTTCAACTGAATTAGCCCAATTTCTTAATTTGTTGCTGCTTTCTATTCTTTTTCCGTCCATAAAACCCATTTTTTGATGTAAAGTGCATCCTGATATAAAAAACACAAGAAAACTGCTTAAAATTGTAAGTGTAAAAATTTTAATTTTGTTCATTTTAAAACCCCCTTGTTATTCTTTATTTTCTCTTATTTTATATTGATTTTCAAAAATTTTATCATTTATTTATAGCAAAATAAACTTCTTTCAATCTTTTTTTGCTTACATGGGTATAAAGTTGAGTTGTTGAGACATCACTGTGACCTAAAAGTTCTTGTACTATTCTTAAATCAGCGCCGTTTTCGAGCAAATGAGTAGCGAAACTATGCCTGACCGTATGAGGTGTAATATGCTTGTTTACATATTTTCCGAGTTTTTTTATCAGATGATAAATTTCTTGTCTTACAATTTTTTTTCCTTTTTCGTCAACAAAAAATTGTTCAGTTGTCAAATTATTCTTTTTTAATATATATTCCCTATTTTCCAAATATTTATTCAAAGCAAGCTTAGCAGCATCTCCGATGGGAACCAGCCGTTCTTTTGAGCCTTTTCCAAAACATCTTACATATCCGGAATCAATATTTACACTGTTTATTGATAAATTTACAAGTTCTGAAACTCTTAATCCTGCTGCATATAGGAGTTCAAAAACAGCTTTTTCAAGAGTTGTTAATTTTTGGGATAAAATTTCATCAATTTCTTTTGTTGTTAAAACTTTTGGCAAATGTCGGCTTAATTTAGGATGTTCGAGACTAACAGTAGGATTGTGTGAAATAATTTCATTAGCAGCCATCCATTTAAACCAGCCTCTTAGTGATGCTATTTGTCGGGTAATTGTTGTCGGAGCATAGTTTTTAAGCCTTAAATGTCTTATATATGAATTAACGGATGTTCTTGCGATATCATTTAAACTTTTTATTGAATTTTTGTCTAAAAAATCGATAAACGCTGTCAAGTCACGACGATAAGCCTGTTCGGTGTTTTCCGACAGACCTCTTTCAATGTGCAAATATTCAATGTATTCAGACAGTGCATTTAGCATTTTTAAATTATATAAAAATTTAAACAAAGAGGCAAATATCTTAAGTATCTTGTCTTTTTTGGATAATTTTAAGAATTATGTAATTGTTCTATTAAATTCAATCCATTAAATACAGCTTTAACGTTGGCTTTTGCGGTGCTGTTATCCTTGCCTCTGCAAACAACGACTTGTTTATCAGGGGTTTCAAAATGAATAATAGTCATAGCATCGGCATCAACGCCTTTTAATTCTTCGTCCATTGCAACTTGTTCATAATGCAGCAGTTTTTGAGGGAAACCGGCTTGTTTTAAGGCATCCAGACATCCTGACAGAGGTCCGTCTCCCATACCGTTGAGTTTGAATTTTTTATCTTTATATGTAAATTGCAGGTTAAATTTACCTTCATCAATTCGTTTAAATTCAATAAGTTTGAAGTTACCTTTGACCTCAAAAATTTCTTTCAGATAAATATCTAAAATGTTCCTTGTAGGTAGTTCTCCAACTTTTTCTGCTGCTTCTTTAATAGCAGGAGTAATTCTAACAGCTTCTTGCATTGTAATCGGGTATCCTGCTTTAGTTATAATTTCATAAACAGCAGTTTTGCCGGATTGGCTGGTAAATCCAAGTTTTTCATCATCGTCTCTGCCTATTAATGATGGATGAATTGGTCTATATGCGCCTTTTTCCATATCTTTAGTTTTCAAAGCTCCGTCCTGATGAATTCCACTTCGATGAGCGAGAGCATCCGGACCGATTAAAGCGCATTTTTCATAGATTTCAACGCCGGACATTTCAGCGACAATCAAAGCTGTTTCATATATTTTAGATAAATCTAAATGTATATCAATTTCGCTATTGTGCAAAGTTACAGCAACTTCATATAAATTTGTGTTGCCTGCTCTTTCTCCAAGCCCGTTTAAACTGCATTCAAGCTGAACTGCCCCTGCAAAATAACTTTCGACAGTAGTTGCAGTTGCCATACCCAAGTCGTTATGGCAGTGAACAGCAATTGTAACATGCTCAGGAAGTGCTTTAACGACCTCGTTTATCATTTTTACAAATTCTAGAGGACGGGTTCTTTCAACGGTGTTAGGCAAATTAATAATAGTTGCGCCTGCATCAACAATTTCTTTTAAAGAATCAATAACATAGGGTAAATTTTCTTTACAATCTCCAAAATGCTCAACAGAAAATTGAACTTCACCTTTTTCACCCATTAAAGATTTCGCATATTTAACAGCATCAATTGCAATTTTCTTAACCTCATCGGGTTCTTTTCTTAGTACATATTTCATATTAAAAGGACTCATAGCAATAAAAGTATGAATTCTAGGTTTATTTGCAGATTTTATAGCAGCTGCAACTTTTTCAATATCATGCTTAACTGCACGAGCTAAGGCTGAAATCACAACATTATCAGGAGCTATTGATGCCAAATAAGAGCATGCTTCAAAATCCATATCGCTTGCGCCGGAAAATCCGACTTCTATACCCTGAACACCTAAAGAGAGCAGTTGATTAAAAATAATTTCTTTTTCTTTAGTATTCCAGGGCTTTTTAAGGGCTTGATTGCCATCTCTTAAAGTAATGTCATAAAAAAATGGTTTTTTAGTTTCTTGCATGATTTTGTCCTTTTAATCTTATCTAAATATATTCTACAAAGAACACAGTTGTTTTGGCAATAAAAAAGAACTGAGTTAAGTCA
>JAQUYY010000113.1 GCA_028691575.1 Candidatus Gastranaerophilales bacterium | reverse complement strand
TGTTTCCAAAAGGATATAGAAATGATATTCAAGTTGTTGCAACATTATTAAGTTCTGATCAACAAATTCAACCTGATACTCTGGCTGTTTTAGGAGCATCAGCAGCATTAACAATAGCTAATGATGCACCGTTTGAAGGACCGGTAGGAGCAGTTAGAGTCAGTAAAATTGATGGAAAATTAATTGCTAACCCAACTCATTATGAAGCTGAAAAAAGTGATTTAGATATTGTAATAGCAGGAACTGAAGATTCTGTAATTATGGTTGAAGCAGGATGTAAATTCGTTACAGAAGAAGATATTCTTGAAGCAGTTGAATTTGCACAAGGTGAAATCAAAAAACAAGTTGAAGCACAAAGAGAATTAGCTAAAAAATGCGGCATTAAAAAAGAAACGTTTGTTAATCCTTTTGACACTTCAAAGTTGACCGAATTAATTAAAAATATAGCTTTTGACGGAATTACTGAAGCATATCATAATATTGACAGAGATTTTAGAAAAAATAAACTTAAAGAAGTTAAAGAGTTAGTTGCTGCAAAAATAGAAGGATTGGACGAAGAAGATTCTATAAAACAGCTTATAGCAAGCTCTGAATTGGATTTTGTTTCAGAGGAATTCAAATCTCTTGAAAAAAAAATAATGAGAGCAATGATTGTAAATGAAGGTGTAAGAGCTGATGGCAGAAAAGCTGCAGAGGTAAGACCGATTTGGAGTGAAATTAATATATTGCCAAGAGTTCATGGTTCTGCTGTTTTTACAAGAGGACAAACTCAAGTTCTTTCTGTAGCAACTTTAGCGGGTCCCGGAATGACTCAAGATCTTGATGGTGTTGATCCGCAAAAAGAAAAAAGATATATGCATACATACTCATTCCCTGCATTTTCGGTTGGAGAAGTAAGACCATTAAGAGGACCGGGAAGAAGAGAAATCGGGCATGGAAATCTTGCTGAAAGAGCAATCCTTCCTTCATTACCTTCAAAAGAAGATTTTGGTTATGCCATAAGAGTAACTTCTGATGTATTAGAATCAAACGGTTCTACAAGCATGGCAAGTACTTGCGGAAGCTCAATGGCTTTAATGGCGGCAGGTGTGCCGGTTAAATCTATAATTGGCGGAGTTGCAATGGGACTTATTAAAGAAGGTGATAAAGCTGTTGTATTAACCGATATTCAAGGAATCGAAGATTTCTTAGGTGACATGGACTTTAAAGTTACAGGCAACAAAGAAGCTATTACAGCACTTCAAATGGATATGAAAATCAAAGGAATTGCTTTTGAAACCTTAAAACAAGCTCTTGCTCAGGCGAAAGAAGGCAGGCTTCATATCATAGAAAAAATGGAAGAAACTATTGCTGCACCAAGAGAAAATATGTCTGAATATGCTCCTAGAATTTTCACAATGAAAATAGCTACAGATGATATTGGTACGGTTATTGGGCCCGGCGGTAAAATGATTAGAACAATCATAGATTCATCAGGTGCGGAAATTGATATTCAAGATGACGGTACAGTAACTATCACAAGTAATGATGAGGAAGGTTCTCAAATTGCTGTTAAAATGATAAAAGATCTTACTTTCAAAGTTACCGAGGGCTACATTACTAAAGGTCGTGTTGTAAGAATTATTCCAATCGGAGCTTTTGTCGAATTAGCACCGGGGAAAGATGGAATGGTTCATATTTCACAAATTTCTCAAGAAAGAATTAATAATGTGGAAGATTGCTTAAAAATTGGTGACGAAGTTGTTGTTAAAGTAGCTAAAATAGACGATAAAGGTCGTGTTAATTTAACAATTAAAGGCGTTAGCGAAGAAGAAAAAGCTAAATTTATGTAAACACATAAAAATATAAACCTTAAAAACGTCCTTAGAAAATTAAGGGCGTTTTTTATTGTTAAATTTATTCGGTTTACACAACAAACTGTTGATTGTCAAATGTTAAAATTTGTTTTATAATTTACTCCAAAATGGCAATTAGTTTTATGTTTTTGCTTAAAAGTAATAAGTGTTAATAAATAAGGGTTAAAAAGATGAAAATTAATTCAATCCAAACTCAAAAAATTAACAACACAAAACCAAATCAAACCGTTGCAACCAGCGTTCCTTTACGAGGCGATGCAAAGGATACTCTTGAATTATCAGGGAAAAATCAAATTTCGTTTGGCGGATTCTTTTCAAAAGGAACTAAATCTGTTGTCCAAAAAGCAATTGAATCAAATGGATATACTGATCTAGCCAGAAAAATAACAAGAAATATGTTAGAACCTTTTGATGATGAAAGCGTAAAAGCATTAAAAATAGAAGCATCTAAAGATAAAGTTTGGGGCGAGTATATACAAGTTAAAATATTACGACCACTTGAATTATTGGGACTTAAATCATAATTAAGTTTTATCTATCAAACTATTTATTTCATTAGAAGCAAAACCGCCGATAGTTGCGCCTAACCCCATACCAATAAAACCTAACATTGGTGATTTTTTAGCCAATGAAGCACCAATTAATCCCATGCCTGCGGTGATTGAACCTACTTTTACTGCAGATTTAGCAGTTTGTTTTGTTCCGTTTTCAATTTTATCATCTTTTGAAGAAAAAGATTTTATTACAGCTGGTATTTCCAATAATGCCAACGCATAAATGCTTAATTTTGGCGTTCTCAACATTGCATCCCCGATAACCCTTGCAAATTTTGTTCCTTTAATCTTGAATATTGGAATTTCATCCCCAAAATTATTTACAAAATTTTTATCATAGTGAATTTTACCTGACAGATTTAGTTTGTCTTGAATTTTTTTACCTAATTCAGTTTCAAATAAGGATTTGTCTTGTGCGTAAATTTTTTCTGAAAGCTCTGGATTGATTTTATCCAATGGTTTTAGAGCTTTTTCAAATAATGTTCCCCTAAAGAACGAAAACGGGTGCTGGCAAGTTTTGTAATCGTAGGCAAAAGGGTTTCCCTTAGTGCAATTCACGGCAACTCTGACATCTTCTATATCTTGCGGCAAGTTAGCAGCAGCCAGTGCCATTATTCCTACGCTTCTTGCGATATCACCTTTTTCAATGTCGTTAACAGCTGATTTCAGCCTTCTTGTAGGAGCAAATGAGTCTAAAGCTGTTGAAGCAAGAGTGCCGGAGGCTTTTTTGTCTAATGTATCGACAGCATCAACAAAAGTTTTTTGCTGATTTTTAATTTCAACAATATCTGACTTAAGGTCGTTTTGCAAAACAGGATTATTATTTACATCAAAATTGCCCGCAAAAACAGCCTTTTGGGCAGGATAAGACGAATAAATATTTTGGTTTTTTGTTTCTTGATTTACTTCCATAAAAACTCTATCGCTAACTTCCTTATTTATATAAAAACATTTGTTATTCGCAAATTGCAGAATATTCAAAAATCTTTACTAAAATTTAACATATTAAAGACAATTTTAATGTTAAAATAATCATAATATAAGAGTTAATAGGGAGAATGGCGATGGAAAAGACTGCAAATCAGTCGATTTTGCCGATTAGTGCAAAAATTAATGATAAAGGAAATTTGGAAATAGGTGGCTGTGATGTAATTGAGCTTGCGCAAAAGTATGATACGCCTTTGTATGTATATGATGAAGCTACTATTAAAAGCATTTGTAATTCATACAAAACAGCCTTTGAAAAATACAAAAATTTTCAGCCTATGTTTGCATCAAAGGCATTTATGACTAAATATATGTGCAAACTTATGCAAAAAGAAGGTTTTGGGTTGGATGTCGTATCAGGAGGAGAGCTTTATACAGCAATTAAATCAGGCTTTGATATGTCAAAAATTGTTTTTAACGGGAATAACAAGTCTATAGATGAGCTAGAAATGGCTCTTGATAATAATATTGGAAGAATTTCTGTTGATAATTTTCTTGAATTGGCACTTTTAGATAATCTTGCAAAATCAAAAAATAAAAATATTGATATTTTCTTGAGAATTACTCCCGGAATTGAATGTCACACTCATGAATACATTCAAACAGGGCATTTGGACAGCAAATTCGGTTTTGATTTAACGCAACTGGATGAAGCTGTTGAATTGGTAAAAGAGCAATATACGTCACTTAATATTAAAGGGCTGCATGCTCATATCGGTTCTCAAATATTTGAAACTCAAGTATATTATGATGTTGTAGAAGTTATCTTAAAAGAAATGGCTAGAATTAAAGAAAAACATTCAATTGAATTACAGGAAATGAATATTGGCGGCGGATTAGGGATTACTTACACCGAAAATGATACTCCACCTTCTATTAACGAGATAGCGGAAGTTATTTTAGATTCATTGGAAAGTAATTCAAAAAAATATGGAATTAATTCTCCAAAACTTTATATAGAACCCGGCAGAAGCATTGTAGGTACAGCAGGTGCAACAATTTATACCGTTGGAAGTTCTAAACAAGTTCCAAATGGTAAAAAATATGTTGCTCTAGACGGTGGAATGTCTGATAACCCAAGACCATCAATGTATCAAGCAATTTATACTGCTGTTGTAGCTGATAAGGTTCATTCTGATGATAAAGAAATTGTTACTTTGGCTGGAAAACATTGTGAATCCGGTGATATTATAATTAAAGATATCGAACTTCCTAAACTGGAAGAAGGTGATATAGTGTGCGTTTTCAACACAGGAGCATATGGCTACTCTATGTCAAGTAATTATAATCGAGTATTAAAACCTTGTGCGGTGACTGTTCAAAATGGACAATCTAGTGTTATAATAAAAAGGGAGACTTATGATGAATTAATTTCACATGATGTTATTCCCGATTATCTTTCTTAAGGTGGGTATTGAAATTGTTGCAACATTACTTAGATTTAGTTTCAAATATACCGGTTAAGGACTTGTTTTTACATCTTAACGTTGTAAATATAATTGAATTGTCAATTATTGGTTTGATTTTATTTGCAGGGTATAAAAAATTTATAAAAGGAACACAGTCTGAGAACTTGTTAAAAGGCATTATTATGCTACTTGTTGCATTGCTTTTAAGCAAATTTTTGATACTTCTTCAATTGCAAATTTTAGGCAAATTTTTAGAAAGTTTGGTTAGTATTATAATATTTGGTTTAGTTGTTATATTTCAACCTGAATTAAGAAGATTTTTAGGTTATTTAGGACAACCCGGGTTTTTTAGTAAAAATTTATTTACACATGATATTAGCGAGACAGAAGATAGTAATTCGGTAGCCGAAATAACGGAAGCTGTTAAATATCTTAGTAAATCTCATATTGGCGCATTAATTGTAGTCCAGGCAACAGGTTTTGTGGATAATTATATGGAAGTCGGGACAAAATTAAATGCAAAAGTTTCTACAGAATTATTGTTAACAATTTTTCATCCTAATACAGCTTTGCATGACGGGGCTGTGGTAATTTGTGGCGATATTATTTTATCAGCAGGCGTTTTGTTGCCGTTGACCGATGACCCTAAATTAAGTTGGCAGTATGGAACAGGACATAGAGCAGCAATCGGGATGTCCGAAATTTCTGATGCCGTTTGTTTGGTTGTTTCAGAAGAAAGAGGACAGATTTCCGTAGCTCAAAATGGTGAATTGGTGCATTTTGACACTATTGATGAGTTAGAATTTGCTCTTGAAAAAATCTATGGTCCGTTAAAAAAACCAAATGGTTCTTCAAAATCAGGGAATATATTTAATTTAAATAATATATTCTCAGGTGAATTTTCAAAGTTACCGATATTTAACTCAAAAGAAATCAATAAAGAGTAAAGAGGAATGTTATGTTGAAAAAATTGCAACAATCGAAGAATAAGTTTTTAAGAAAGCTAGGATTCACTCTGGCAGAAACATTGATAGTAATTGCAATAATAGGAATAATTGCCTCAATTGTAACACCGATGTTATTTGGCACAACAAGTGATGCAGAATTAAAAGCAGCATGGAAAAAGTCGTATTCTGACTTTGCTCAAGCAACAATGATGATTGTAGCCGATAACGGCGGAACTTTAGCAGGAGCTTTTCCGGGAGATACAGCAGGAAGTGAAGATTTAAAAAATGCTTTTGCTGAAAAACTTAATATAATAAAAGAGTGTTCTGGAACATCAGAGTTTGGAGGAACTGGAACCGGAGTAAGTGCTGAGGGTTGCTGGCATTCAGGAGCAAACAGCTGGTATTATTTAAATGGTCCAGGAA
>JAQUYY010000112.1 GCA_028691575.1 Candidatus Gastranaerophilales bacterium | reverse complement strand
ATGAACAAAATGGCTTGTGGGATGTTTCAATCCACGCGCCCGCGAAGGGCGCGACCGTAATTTCTTGTTTCCTCGTCCCTGGTGTCTTGCGTTTCAATCCACGCGCCCGCGAAGGGCGCGACCGTTATGTTATAACTTGTTACATCTCAAACAGATAAAAGATGTGTTCCGCGAACAATAACATCAAGCGAACTCTCCATTCTTATGAAAACCATACTACAAGACGCATCTCCTTTCTTTTTAAGCAATTAATGAAATCGCGAACTATATTCATATAAAACATTAACTTCATATTCGCGGACAAGAACTTAAATGATCAATGAATCTTTTTCCAAATCTATTACCTCCTTGGCGCCGATATGTTCCACCCTCCTTCTCCAATTTCCTCCTAAGAAGTAGAAACGCAGGCTATCTTTTTCTTTATTAATTACTTCGATTAATTTGTTTTTTAACAATACCCATTGCGCCGGATCAACGATACATTCGAACACAGAGAATTGCACGCGTTGTCCATAATTCTTGCATATCTTAGCCACACGCCTTAAGCGGCGCTGACCGCCGTCATCCGATGTCTGCACGTCATAACTTACCAATACCATCATAGGAATATCTCCTATTTCCAGATAAAAACCGGATATCCGTCTAAATCTCCGCGTAAATAACGCGCTAACAACAATGCCTGAATATAAAACAGCAGACCGACTTGAACCGTCTCTTTTAAATACGGATGTTCGATCTCTTCCTGTTTGCGCTTTTGATAAGCTATCAAAACTTCTTTCCTTGTCGCATCCTCCATCATTACTGCGCCGGATTCGGATTTTATGAATCCTTTCCCGTTTACCTGTTCACGGTTGATTAACGAAAGCACTAATCTATCCGCCAAGAATGGCCTGAACTCTTCCATAATATCCAAAGCCAAACTATGCCTTCCCGGCCTGTCCCTATGCAAAAATCCGACACAAGAATCAAGACCGACTGATTCCAATGCCGCACGGACATCGTGCGTTAAAAGAGTATAAACAAAAGAAAGCAGACAATTTACATTATCCAACGGCGGCCGGCGGTTCCTTCCGTAGAATCGGAAATCTTCTTTTTGAGAAACGATTAAATCGTTAAAAACTCCAAAGTAATACGTAGCAGTTTCTCCTTCTATACCGCGAAGCACATCCAAATCATCACTTTTCTGTAAAGCTTCAAGCGACAAACTTATTTTACGCACTGCCGAAGGCATATTACTACCTGACAATTTATCACTATGATCTCTCAATGCCCGTTGAAGCACGGCTTTAGAATTTACCAATTTACCAATAAGGATATTTCTTGTTATTTTTACGCAAGCCATAGAATCATCTGCCCGGCGGTACTGTTCACGCCTAAGCAAAACATTACCCGATATTCTACCTTGAATACTTGCAAGAAAATTGCCGTACTCTGTGACAAAACTGACCGCCACATTATTTTCCGCGCAAAACCCCATCAAGAAAGGACTGATGGAGACCCTGCCGAAACAGACAATGCCGCTGATAGTATGGATCGGCAGTTGCAATCGTGTCTCCTTCTCCACAGATACAACTATAGTCTCTCCTTCCTTGGAAAGATATGAATCCTGTGTGGTGACAAACAATGTGTTCAAATACTTCTTCACTTATTCTCCAATGCTTCAGCGATATATTCACTAACCGACCTGCTGTTCTGCATAGCCATAGGCATACACTGTCCAATAAGCGAACACATATCGCATTTAGGCGAATAAACCGCCGGAGGCGTCTTACCGTAACAAATAAACTCGTGTAAATCTACCGACAATCTCCCGGTCTCTAAGCGCAATTCCTCACTAAATCGCACATCTAATCTGTGTTTCGTCTTGCCATAGAACAATGCCCCCTCTGGGATAACTGTCTTTAACATCTCCTCCAGACACATAGCTTGCGCGCACAACTGTACCATATCGCTACTATCCGGTTTCGGCTTACCCCGTTTATATTCTACAGGGAACACAATCCATTTGCCTCTAATCTCTGTTCTATGGAATTCCACCACATCCGCATTACCGGATAAGCCGAGTTCTAACGAACGCAACGGGATTCCCCGCTCTATCCTTACATTTTTACGGTTTTCAACCCCTTCCTTATGCACATCTTCGTGCATAATCCTGCCCTCTGCGGTCAACCGGTTTTCCTCCCATATCTGCTCGATATGGATCAACGCACACTGCCGCCGGCAAAACACAAAATGCTGCAATGCTGAAAGCTGTAACAGGTCGTCTTCGGAATACATAAACACTACTATCTTATTTTCTTTCCATCCTCATTTTCTTTCAAATAATTATGTCCCGATACTATCGGCCGCTTCAAACGCCTTTCCAACGCTTTTCTGGCGTTTCCAGCGATGCGCCCTCCGGCATTAGCATCCGATTTCAACTTATTTACTCCTCGAGAATCTTCATTACGATGGATCTCGATAGTAGAACGTTCACCCAGCATTGTAAATATCAACTCGAAATCATCCATGTGATCGCGTAAATTCTGACGCTTAAGCCCTTTTATTTCTTTGTATTCGGAGGGCGTGACACCAAACGTAGCTTTTGATATCTCCGCGGTCAGTATCTCATAATCCTTATCTTCCTGCGCGCCTCTTTTCTGCCATTCATCGGTCAGTTCCTCCCGTATGGCAATTCCTCTCATTCGCTTCTCTATCCAATCATCACTGTATCCTTTAAGCTTATACAGCATTCGCGTCCGTTTTGTAGCTAATTCAGGATTTTCAATCTCCTGAATCCGCTCATATCCAACCCTGGCCAGCCAACGTTTGAACGGTTCGGCCTTAGGAGAAGGGATCGTCTGGACAATACGAAATAACGTTTCCGTATTCGCGCAATCCGTATCGCGCATTTTTCCGTCAGGGGCGGGCATTTTTAACTGTCCGATTTTTTCGGACACTTCGGAATATCCCTCCTTTATCAATTTCTTCTTCAAATCCGACCAATACTTCCGGGGACGCTGCGTATCGGTCAAGACTTGCACGGCATCAATTATCGAGAACCACCATTCATTTTGATATAAAATCTTCCGGACGCTACGTCCTTTAAATACTGCGATTTTAGTTTCTGGAAACATTATCTAACACTCCTTTCAACATTTTTATTTCGGATAAACCACGACTATCAAAACCCTTCTATTTCTTCAAGCCGTAACCCTTCAAGTCTATCTAAAGAATATGTCCCGTCCGGATTTACTGACAAAGTTTTATGTACCCTGGCAGAAGAATATTGCCCTGACTTACAATTATGCTCCCACCAAATGACTTTGGAAACTCTCATACTTCCCTCGGGTCGTGACGATGAAGCATCATTCTCAAAAAGCTTTGGAAGTACCTGTTTAATATTCTCCGCATCTTTATCGCTAAACAACGTCCTTTCAGCCAGTTGCGGATTCATACTCCCGAAGAAAAAATATATTCCTTGATCTACCCGATGCTTCATACCCATGGTATCTGACGCTTTTTTTGCGCCATCTCCTTCACCGCTAACGCTCTTAGTAATTTGTAAACTGGTTACGTCTACCGGTGCAACACTAAACGCTGAATGAATCGACACTGGCCCACGCATTCCACTAGAAACACTGGTATTATCACCTTTATTTTGTTCGCCTTCTTCTTTTTGCTTTTTAACTCTACTACCTGTCTTGGCTTTATAAGCAAATACTTGCCCAAAAGCGCGAACATCAATCCATTTCTTACACGCTTCGGCTCGGAAGGTCTTCTCATTATCCATTGCTTCTTTTAGTTCTCCTTCTGCCCTATTACGCAAGCTCCGATATTCATCAACCCTGTTATCATCTGATTGAACAAAAATAGCTAATCCTTTTTCCATTAGACGATTCCTGATTTTACGTTTAAGGCAAACATCGGATAATTCTCCCATCCCTTCATAGTTTACTCGTGGCCGATTCCCATTTAGTGGATCGCCATTAGGATTAGCCCCTTTTACGCTAAAGATAACCGCAAAATCAATTTTATTTTTCAGTGTTTCCATAACAAATCCTCCTTTTATTCGATTTCTATAGTCACTGATTCTTTCTCACTATCATTATCTTCGTTCTTAGATTTAAGAGCTTCCCTCTGACAATGATATCCCAATAAAAATTCGCCACTTAACCGTTTATCGTTCGTATAATCGTCGTATTCAAACATTGCCACAACTTGAGTAATCATACTCTGCCTTTTCAGTGACTGCACGCCTAACCTAGCTTTATACGGTGCAAGTGAAAGCTCAATTATTTTCCACGTGCTATACGGATGCTCTGAAAAACGTTGTATTAACCTGGCCGCATTTGTCTGCCGATCTTCTCCTGCCTTACTTAAAGCCCAACGTTCTAAACTATCTGCTAATGCTAACAAACGTCCATACAGATAATCTCGCGTTTTTCTGCCCTCTTCTAATGCCATATCATAACCCTCCTTCTCGTTTAATTTTCGATAAAGCGCACAGGCAATACTAAACACTTTATTCCACTCCCAATTTTCTAATCCCACGCTGTGACTTGCGCGTCTGACTATCGACTCTACGATATCGCGTGGAATCTGACGTCCATCAATAATACAAGGCAAAATACGTTCTATTGTAGCTTTTTTTAGCTTATCATCCATCTTAACTCCATATGCCGCTTCAGCAATATCTTTCGGAGAAGGCGCTCCTACAAAACGTAAATGCTTTCTTTTGACTTTCTTTTCTTGCGCCTCTTCTATGAAACGATAATCGTGCATCCAAGCGCAAGAATTATGCCAGCGGTCTAAACATTTAAGAAAATCGGAGCCTGTCAATTCCCGATAATATGTTATCGCCATGCGGCCGGGAGTCGCAGAATCAAGCCCCATAACAACAATTCCTGTTGTCTCTCCTAAATGAGTCTTGTAGCCAGCTATTTTATTCCTCAGTTTTAACGCTAGTTCTTGAGCGGTAGATATACTCGCAGTATTATCACTAACTAAGTTTTCCTCTCCTAAAATAGTAAAAGCATCATCAACAGGTTTTGGGATCTGTTCGCCTGAAACCGCCCATGCGACAATTACTTGATCGCCACTTCGATAACCTTGTCGACTAATAAGCCATCGCAATGCACTATGCGCCATTTGCGTTACACCATAAGAAACAACACAAGCTTGATTTGCTTCTGTGAATCTCCCTCGAAAAGTAAAACCAGATATATCGTTGGAAGAAATGAGTTTTGCTTTATCACCATCGTTACGTATTTTAGCCGGGTGTTGATCAGCAAATATTTCTTCTTTTCCGGTAATACAACAAAAAGCTTTGTCTTTCTTTGTGCTTAAGTAATATTTAATCCAACAGTCCCAAAGCGTAGCATCTTCCCAGGCCTTTGAACACGCCTTACCGGGTATTTCTACTTCCCATCGAATAAAGGCTTCAGACTGATCGTTCAACAATTGAAAAATCTCCGGGAGATCTTCGCTTTTTGTCCCCTTCTCGCTTAATTTACCATAACCATCCGTAACTAAAACGTTATTATTTACTAAATCTTTAATCACCTCCTTCTTACCTATATACTTAAATACCGCCATAGCCTTAGGATGCTTAAAACATTCTTCTTCACACCACTTATTAAGTTCAGATTGATATTTCTTAAAATAAGATGCTTTTTTACCTCCATATTTATGATAATCCGCTGCCACATATTGCAATTTATCGCATAAGGGATGCGCGGCCTCTCCGCTGGTTCGCCCACCTGATGCCTCGGTGCAAGGTATAATAGTACGTGCTTGTCCTTTGGGCACGACTCTGGCACGCTGAAAATTACCTTCTCCGTCAATTACTATTTCAATTTGTGCTTTCTGGGTAGTATGGCAAATCGGCAAAAGCGGCACTTTACTGTCATCTTCGATCTTACCAATCATAGATTGACAATTCTCGTAAGTTTCATAAAGCCTCTGCATCCAGTTCATTATTGTGCCTCCGATTCTATGTAGCCATCCAATAAGCCTTCTTCTTTTAAACCAATCGTTTCAATGTTCTGCGCCTGCATTGGACGAACAAGTTTACGGAGTTTATTATCACAATCTCTTGGATGAACAAATTCAATAATCCCATCGTGCATTTTCGGCCTCCAAAAACGCGACCACAATTCTGGAGTACCCGACTCATCGCGATAATCAAACCCGTGAAACATTAAACCAAAGGCAAACTCACCATATTTATCA
>JAQUYY010000111.1 GCA_028691575.1 Candidatus Gastranaerophilales bacterium | reverse complement strand
CCCATCCACTCACTGTCACGTTTTGCAAGATAATCGTTCACAGTAACTATATGCACGCCTTTGTCTGTTAAGGCATTTAAATATGCCGACAAAGTTGCAACAAGAGTTTTTCCCTCACCTGTTCTCATTTCTGCTATTTGACCGTTATGCAGAACTATTCCGCCTAATAGCTGAACATCAAAATGGCGCATGTTTAAAACTCTTTTACCTGCCTCTCGGACAACAGCAAATGCTTCGGGCAAAAGCTCATCTAATGCTTCTTTTTCTAAAATTCTATCCTTTTCTATATTTGAAGATTTTTTTCTTTGAGATAATCTTGTTTTAAATTCAGCTGTTTTGGCTTTTAGCCCATCGTCTGTAAGCCGGCTGATTTCAGGCTCTAAATTGTTTATAAAATCAATCGTAGGCTGATATTTCTTAATTTTTTTTTCGTTTGTATCGCCAAGTAATTTAAATAATAAATTTAACATTATTTATCCCAACATAAAAATTTAATTTCTTTCCAATTAAATTTTAACATACATAAAAAATTAATAAAGGTGCATCAAATGCACCTTTTATCAATTGTTTTCAAATATTAATCTTTTTTTGAAACTTTTTTGCTTTTTGTATTTAAAATACTAACATCAGTAACTTCTACCCATGGATCTCCAAGCGCAGTTGAGAAAACTTTTCCGCTAAATTCAATTTCATCACCACTTTCAAGGTCTATAAGCTCTTCGGCTTTTTCTCTGGTTAAAAATAACTTTAATTCAGAAAGCGGGATGACATTATTTTTCACATCAGCTCTTTGAATAAGAAATCCGATATATTTTTGAGAATCCATAAAAGCAGGCTTATAATCAAGCCCTAATGTTGAAAATTTATCAAAATCAGCTTTAATTTTGATTTGCCGGTTTAAATAATTTTTTGGATTATTAACCAAATCAAGTGGATTAATAGTTTCGCTGACACTAGCAACCGCACTTACCGGTTTTTCAACAGGGGCTTTAGTTTGTGCAAATACTGCCATATTGACTGAAAATATTAACGCAAATATTGCCACTAAAATTTTTTTCTTCATTTCTTAATTTCTCCCGATAAATTTCTACTTAATTTATATCATACATCTTTTATATTAAAAAATCTAATTTTTATTTAAAATTTTTCCCTCCACTTCTGTTGATGATTTCAGGCTTTTTTTTAAACTTTTTGTCAACGCTTTTTCATTATTTGCAGTATAAAATTGACCTTTAGTTGTTAAAGCTACACATTTTAGCTGATTTTTTGCATCTTCGTCACCTAAGTCATAACCTATCACATCTATAGTAAAATCCATCCCCCTTTTTTTCTGTTCAATTATGAAATCACAAGGGCTAATATCACAATTTTCCTTGCCGTCACTTACTAAAACAATCCTTTTTTTACCGTTAATGCCGGTAAAATCTTGTTCAACAGCTTGTTTTAATGAATAAGTTATAGGCGTTTCTCCAACAGGTTTAATTTTAGAAAGCTCATTTTTAACAGCATATTTGCTATACGGAGCAATCGGCACTTTTAATTCCGATGCCGAACATGCACTAAATCCCAAAAATCCTGTTTTATGTCCATAAATTCTCAATCCAATCGGAGTTGAGGGTGAAATTTCATTTATTACATCTGTAATTGCACGTTTAGCTATCTCGATTTTCTTTTCACCAAAAACTTTTTCACTCATACTATATGAGCTGTCCAAAATTATTAAAACATTTTCCTGTGATTGGAAAGATGCGAATGTTTTAATTGAAAAAAATAAAAATAAAATTGAAAAAATAATAACAAGTCGATTCATAAAATGATTTTTTCAAATATAAGTGCTAATTTGTATTCACCATTTGAATAAAATAAAAATACCGACTTGTTTATAGTCGGTATTTTTATTACAGTATTATTTAAAACTTTTAGAAGCCTAATGCTTTTTTATACCAAGAAAATGCAGCAATTTCCATTCCGTTATAAGTTGGTTTTGCACATTGTTTTTTTAAATACTTTTCGAATTTATCATTTAAACCCTTTTTTTTGCTCATTTTTGTGTTTGCCAATACAACCATGACTATACCTCCTAAAAGTTCATTAAGCCATTGATACTTATTTTTTGTACCATTCCTATATTAAATTCAAGATATAATAACATGGAATTATAAAACATGCCAGCCCTCAAATTAGGTATAAATTCCAAAAGCCTTGTCATTACTATTACATGTATAGTGTAAATTTTTGTAAAAAAGTTTTCTAAAACTCTGGAAAAATCAAATTCTATAACATTATATTAGTTTTTATAAACAATCATTATTTGAGTCAAGACAAAATTCCTGCAAATTTCATGGTTAAAGCTAATCGATTAATATCAATTGTCATGTCTAAATTTGTATTAGGCTGAGGATTTCCAAACATGTAATAGTGGTCTATTCCTACATTTTCACCTATTCTGAAAAAACAATCAGCAAACCAGTCTGGGGTAAATATTTCTATTAATTTTGTACCGGGCTTACAAAAGGAAATATTCGTTAATCCTGCACCATGCGGAGCGACAATAATATTAGCATTGGCAAAAATCGAGAGCTGTTCACTAAATGAGTAATCTTCCATTCGTAACATCTGGAAACCAAACTCCGAAAGAAAATTAAAAACCTTATCTTCATTTAAGACTCTTCTTGCTGTTGCCCTATTTCTGCTTATATAAATCATATCAGACTTATTGGTTTTTACATTGATTTGTTCCTTAAATTTATCCCGAAGACATGTTGTAGCCCAAGTTGGTAAATTACTTTGAATAGAAGGGACAACCAAATTTTTTGCTCTTAATAGAGCCCCTTTAGCAAGAGTACCGACAACTTTATCAAATGAAATCCCCAGAATTTTAAAAATGTCTTTTTGGTAATTAAAACCTACATAATTAATCAATATTTTGTCAAAATCTTCAAGTTTATACCCTGCTTTTTCCAAAGCATGAATCCTGGGTATAATTAATGAAAGCCAGTGATAATAATTATTTCCCCATAAACTGGTTAATACCAGCACGTTATCACCGATATATACCTCTTCCGGCAGTTCTTTTTGCTGCATTATATAATATTCTTCAGGTTTTTTATCCGGTAAAAGCGTTAATTCTTGAATAAATTTATCATCAGGAGTAATAATATAGGTTTCTTCACTCTGTTTTACAAAAACCCTTCCATTAGGGATACCGGCAACAAAAGCCCCTTCTGTTTCTTGCTTTAAATACTTTTTTATTACCGGCGTTATTTTTTCCAATTCGTAGTCACTAAAATATTCGATAGCTTTAGGCAGTTTTCTTTCTTTAATTTTAGAGTCATAAATATGAGTAATTTTGCAATCTTTAAAATCACTTATTTTTTTATAAACTCCTTTAATGACTAATTTTTTATTGCTCGCTCTGTCTTTTGCTATTTTCTTCAAAATATTCCTGCATTCCTGACAATCCGGATTATAAGCCAACGCTCTTTCAAAATTTTCAACAGATTTATCTAATTTATTCTGAATCAAATATATTTTAGCCAATTCTCTGAAACATTCATAAAAAGGATTTAATTCTATTGCTTTTAACATTAATTCACAAGCTTTTTCGAGATTATTAAGTTCAAATTCCACCAATCCTGCTAAATAATAAATTTCTGCTTTATTAGGAAAATTTTTCATCAATTCTGTATAAAGTTCTTTTGCTAAATCATATTTTTTATTTTTAAACAAAGAAACTCCTTTGTTCAGCATTTCGCTAAAATTCTGTTTTGAATCAACTACCATTTCAAAAACCTTTATAATTGTATCTTCTAAAGATAATACAACTCGTTTTACAAAAATGCAAAATTATTAAACAAAAAAACAGAGCAAATATTTTTACTTGCTCTGTTTTTATATCTTTATTTTTATTGATTATGCGTTAGCTGGGTCAGGAGTGGCAGGTGCCGAAGGAGTATTAGCTGCTGCTACTTTTTTATCAGTAATAATTTTTTTTAAAGCATCAAATTCGTTAGATTCAACTTTACCTTCTTTTACAACTTTTTTATATTCTTTGCCGTCAAATTTAGCGGTAATTGTACCATCGAACAATTTTGTTTTTGCTTTTCCGTTTTCAGCGATAATCTGATAAATTTTTCCTGTTTTGGCATTTTGGAAATTACCATTTTCCAATTTAGTCAATAGTTTTTCGCCGGTTGATTTGTTGGCTGCTTTCTCAAATTTTTCTATTATTTCTTTTACAGCTTTTTCACCGGCTTCTTTAAGGGCTTTTGCTTCTTTTCCTGTTTTAAGTTTTTTATGGATAATAACACCTGCACCAATTGCGGCTAAGGCGAGTAATGCTTTAGGCAAATAACTTTTTGAAGTTGAGGAATCATCTGTTGATTCGGATGAAATAGATGGAGCAGCAGGATTGCTTTGTGAACTTGCTTCCGCTGGTTTTATAAACTTAGCAAAAGGATCTTTATTTGAAACCGGTGTAATTGACATTTTATTACCTCCTAATTAATTTAAACAATTTTATATTTACTTAAAACCTAAGCGATAAAATAATTGCATTATTTTTATATTTATTCAATAAAATTTAACATAACTCAATATATATTAAACTTTTAATATTTTGTTAGCGACAATATTGAACGAGTTTATATCATCCGTCTAATATTTTCCGAAACCCAGGGTAATTCTGTATATTTTCCTTTTAAGCAAGAAATTATAATATAAACAAGTACAACAATAATTGCTGTGTGCAAAATTGAAAATCCAAAAATAAAGGGCATTTGAGTTATATAAAAAACAAGAGCAAAAAATAACTTTCCGATAATAGGAATTATTTTGATAACACTTAATAGAATGTTTAAAACAATTTTTGCAACATAGTATAAAATTGATAAAAATATTGATTGATAAGTATGAAATTTAACAAATTGTTTTAACGTTCTTTTTGTTATGGCTGACAATACAATCCAAAAGAAACCCACCATGCCTGCTGTTAAGTAGCTAAGAACGCTTATAATTCTTTCATTCATACCAGGCATTGTATTATACGAACCAAAATTTTTGTATCCTCTCATTTTTATTCCTCCAAATCAGCTATATTCATAAAATCTTCTAAAACATCATTATAAATCAATGCTATTGCTTGATTATCAGGCTCAAGTTTAGTTGCTAACCTGTAATACTCAAGAGCATCTTCTTTTTCCCCTTTTAAAACCAGTGTATTTGCAAGTGAAATATAAGCCATGACATTTTTCTTATTATACTTAATTGCTTTTTTATAATTTTCAATAGCTAAATCATTTTCACTTTTTTCTAAAAGAGCATTTGCTAAAATTAAATAAAACTTGCTATTTTTAGATTCAAGCTCAATTGCCTTGTTGTATTTTTCAATAGCCTCATCATCATTTCCAAATGATGCCAGAGAAACGCCATAACAAAGATATGCCTCGCCATAATCGGGGTTTAATGATATTGCTTTTTCATAATATTTGTTGGCTTTATTCTGTATTTTTTTTTCAGAACAAGCATTTGCGATGCAAATACAGGCTTTATAATCTTTTGGATTAAGTTCAAAGCCCTTTTCATATGAGCTGATTGCTTTTTCCAAATCATCAATTTGCATATAAACACTGGCAATATTAATATAATATTCGGGATTTAATAAATCCAAAGTTATTGCTTTCTTATAATTTTCAATAGCATTGTCAAAATCTTTTATATCTTGATAAAGCAGTCCTTGAGCGCAATATATCTGGGCAGAATTGGGGTTTTTCTCAATAGCTTCATTGTAAAAAGATAAAGCTTTTTGAATATCGGCTTGTTCTGCATAAATGTTTCCAAGATTGTAATAAGCCAAATAATTGTATGGAGCAGATGCGATAGATTTTTCAAAAATTTTGATTGCACCCATTTTATCCCCTGACAAAAACATAACCGTTCCAAGATTGTTCAATACCATTTCTTCGCTGGGATTATCTTTTAAATAATTTCTATATAAAGAAACAGCTTTTTTATATTGTTTTTCGATAGCATAAATTTTTCCTAAAGCCAATAATTCTTCTTTTTTAAAAGACTTTGTTTTTATCTTTTTTTCCAAGTCGATTTTTAATTGTTTTATTTTTTCAGAATCAAATTCCGACATAAAAATTACCTTTTTGGATTGTACCAGAATGAGTTAGTTTTTATGAAAACCGATTCAATCGTTTTTTATAAAAACATC
>JAQUYY010000110.1 GCA_028691575.1 Candidatus Gastranaerophilales bacterium | reverse complement strand
AATGAAAAAGAAGTCAGGCTTTACTTTAGCCGAAACATTGATAGTAATTGCCATAATCGGAATTATTGCATCAATAGCAACACCAATGCTATTTGGTACGACAAGCGATGCAGAGCTAAAAGCAGCATGGAAAAAAGCTTATGCTGATTTATCGCAAGCAACAATGATGATAGCAGCTGATAATGATGGAAGCTTGGCAGGCGCATTCCCCGGAGATGTAGCAGGAAGTGAAGATTTAAAAAATGCTTTTGCCTCAAAACTAAACATAATAAAAGATTGCTCAGGAATCTCAACGTATGGCGGAACAGGAACCGGAGCAAGCGCAGAAGGCTGCTGGCATGAAACAGAAAATTGGCAATATTTAAATAGAACTACTCGTTCCGGAATTAATTATCCAGGATTAATACTTAATAATGGGAGTTTAATATATTTTGTGTTCCAAAAAACTGATTGTAGTGATCCAAGAGGGGATTTTACAAGATGTGGGCATTTATATATAGATGTAAACGGATTTAAATCTCCAAATACTATAGGCAAAGATATTCTTACGGCAGAAATAACATCAAATTCATTAATACCAACAGGAGCAAGGGGAGCTAGTGATCCATCAACAGCTTGTATAGAAGGATCAACAGAATCAACTAATACAGGCTGGGGATGTCCTGCTAAATATTTATATGAGTAGTTAATTTCGATTGTTTTTGCAGTTGATTATAAAAGAAGAATAAATAGGTTGAATTTGCTCAATACCAATAATGGTAGGTATTTTGGTGCAAAATAAAAAGAGACATTAATGTCTCTTTTTATTTAATTAAATTATTTTAAACTAAACAGTTTGAGTTTGTTTTTTAGGGGTTGCACCCGGAACATTTTGCCAGTTTGCAGCCATGATTTTTTTGAATGCTTTTAGAGCAGTATCTTCTAATTCACCAAGTTCTTCAGCTTTCATAATTAGTTCTCTTAGGGGTAATAAGGCACTTGCATCTCTTAATACGCCTAAAGCAGCAGCAGAACCGGCTCTAACAAGTTCGTTTTCTGATGTTCTTTGTAGTACTTCGATAAGAGCAGGAACAGCTTTTTTATCACCAAGTTTTCCTAATGAAGTAACTGCATAAATTCTTACATTTACCCACTCATCATTAAGCATTTTAACGACAGCATCAACTGCTTTTTTATCGCCAAGTTCGCCTAAGGCTCTTGTAGCATCACATCTTACGTTTACTTTTTCATGATCAAGCGATTCTATTAAAGCATCGACAGCGACATCACCGATTTCTATAAGCGCATCCGTTGAAGTGATGCAAACTTGACTGTTTTCATCGCTGAGAGCTTCAACAAGAGGTTCAACAACTTCGGTACCGCCAAGTCTTCCTAATGCTCTTGCTGCTCTAACTCGAACATCAACGTTTCTGTCTTCTCTTAATGAATCAATAAGAGGGCGAGTTGCTCTTGTGTCGCCTAATTCACCTAACGCTCTTGCTGCGTATAATCTAACTGATCCGTTCTTGTCATTTTTAAGAACGTCAATTAATGGCTCAACGGCTCTTAAATCGCCAATTTCACCAAGCACACGAGCTGCATTATAACGTACTTTTTCAGAATTACTGCCTTTTAATTCAGTTAGTAATTCATCAAATGTTTTTGAGGCTTGTTTTTTTCTTTTGTTCACACTGATTGTCATTTGCTTCCTCCAACAGTCCCTTTTTTCTATTAACCACCTTGTCCTTGAAATACACAAAGGTTTGCCTTCCTGTTGTGTTAAAAACAATTTTGTTTGGATAATTGCTTTTTTCCTTATAAAAAATTAAGATTTATTAACTTTTTAAATCGGGCGAGCTTGGTTAAGTAATATTAAGGGTAAATTCAACACTAATTTTTCATATTTACATAATAGCATATTTTTTGCTTTTTTCCAGCTTTTTGTAATATTTCTTAATATACTTGACATAATTGTTTTTTAAAAAATAAGTAATATATTTGTCAGATAAGAATATTATTTTTTAAGTTTCTGTAACAATCATTTGTTTTATCTAGTCTATTTAATGTATTTTTTTGATATTGGCAGTTTTATTATAAATTCGCTGCCTTTATTAATTTCGCTGTTTACATTAATTTTGCCGTTATGTTTGTCTATTATTTGGTATACAATCGCCAGACCTAAGCCGGTTCCGACTCCGACACCTTTTGTGGTAAAGCCGGGATCGAAGATTTTATTGAGATTTTCTGTACTGATACCTTTTCCGGTGTCTTTAATTCTTATCTCTATATTATTATTGCATTGTTTTGTATGAATTTCTATTGTCCCCTTTTTTTCGATACTTTGTGTGGCATTAACCAGTAAATTCATAAAAACTTGATTAAGCAAATCCGGGTAACATTTGATTTTTGAAATATTTTCATAGTTTTCAATAAGTGTAATTTTATCTTTTAATTTGTAGTTTATTAAAGTTAAAGTGCTTTTTATTCCGTCATGTATATCTATTTCCTGAAGTTTAGCCTCGTCCAGGCGAGAAAATGTTTTTAAACTTTTTACTATTCTATTGATTCTTGATATGGCTTCTGTATTGATGCTGTTTATTTCTTCAAAAAGCTCCAGAGGAGGGAGTGCATTATTTTTTTTGATATATTTTGCCATCGTGTCATTGTTGCTGTTAATTGCACCAATCGGAGTATTTATTTCATGTGCAACGCCTGCTATTAATTGACCGATTGAAGCCATTTTTTCGGATTGAATCAATTGAGTTTGAGTGTCTTGCAGTTGTTTTAGGGTTTTTTCCAGCTCTTGTCTCTGTTGTTCGATTTCTGTAAACAAATTAGCTTGATTTATTGCGGTAGCAAGAAGTGAAGAAATACTTTCAATCAGATTAATTTCTTCCCCATGCCATTCTCTTGAGGAGTTTTCAATATAAAAACCCAGTATTCCAAGTATTTTACCTCGATAAATAGCAGGAGTTACTAATCTGGGATTAATTTGACCCGCATCATTTAAATTTGAAGATAAAATTGTTTTTGATTGTTCCAATGATTCTTTTATTGAACTATCTGAGGTTAAATTTATTAAAGTTATTGAATTAGGAATATACTGATATAAAATATTAACGGTATTTTTGTCCATGCTTGCAAAAAAACCGTTTAAAAGCCCAAGAGTATCAACTATTTCTTTAACAGTTGTATTAATTATTTCATCAATGTTCCACATATCCCGAATAGAATATGCAATTCTATTTAAAAGAGAGCTTCGTATCGCTAAAAGTTCTGTTTTTTCCTTTGATAAAAAATTTTTTTCATGTTCTTTTAATTTTAATTTTAATATTTTATTTTCTTCTTTAAAGCTTTGATTTTGCTTATGAGCAGTAATGTCTTCAATATTAATAACTTTTAAATTTTCATAGTTGTAACTTTGAACGATAACTTCCTTAAACTCTGATTCGGAAACCTGAAAAGTAGCACCAGTTTTAAAATTCTGCTCAGCTATTATGGCTGCAGATATCGGGTTATATTTTAAAAGGTTGGTTTCGTTTAAGATACAGATATCAAAATTGAAATTTTGTTCAATTTGTGCCAAATTGGATTTTTTATCGGAAAAGACATTAAATTTTTTGTTAGAATATAAAATATTTTTTTCGGAATCAACTGCAATAACTGCTTCTGATGAAGTATCAAAAAACAGTTTAAGGGTTTGTAGTATTATTTCATAATTTTGTTTCATAGAATTAATTATAACAAAAAACGGACATAACGTCCGTTTTTTGTAATTTGTTTAAAATTTTAGCAACAGACTAGTTTGCAAAGTAATTCGGAAGATCTTCTTCCATATATTCTACATAGTCTTCAATCGTATTAACGTTAATTTTCCATCTTTTGAGTGAACGGTATTTAGCATTTGCTTCTTTAAGTTGTGACCAAGATAAAGTTTGTCTGATTTTTTCTGTTGCTTTCATAGAAAAACCTCTCCGTTTTATTACCCACATAAAAAAGTTAGTTAATAGTTAAAGTTACTCCTTTCTTTATTTCTCAAAATTCTTAAAACCTGTAAAAGCAGATTAATTCAGACTATTTTTAATTAGAAAATTTATTTAAATGATGCAGTCATACAATGAATAATTAAACCCCAATAATTAACTTTTACAATATTAACATATTTTTTAAATTTTTGCAATTTTTTGGTAAAAAATTAAGTTATAATTGATTTTCAATTCTATTTGCAGAGTTGTGTTTTTTTAAAATTTTAAGAAAAGTCATGAATAAAAAATTATTTTATAAGTAAAATTTGATTTTTAAATAAGCTTATAATACTATATATGTAGTTTTTTGAAATAGGGGAAAAATGATGATTTCAAATCATGGAAATCTTGAAAATATAGTGCTTAATGCAGTATGGGACATAGAAGAAAATGCAAATGAACCTAAAAATACTGATGTATCAATGGTTCAAAAAGCAATAAACATAAATAATGAACAAAGTTGGGCTTATACAACAATCAAAACAGTTTTAGACAGACTGGTTGAAAAAAATCTTTTAAGAAAAAACAAACAAAAAAGAAAATATTTATATTTTTCTTTGTGTTCCAGGGAAGAAATGGGACAAAAAGCTATTAAAAAGTTAGCATTGCAGTATTTTAAAAATGATATTTCAGAATTGCTTAAAGTTGTCGAAAAAGTTAGTAAAGAAGAGTTAATATTGGTATAAAAAATTGAATGGTTTTGAAAAAACATCAAAACAAAAAGTGGCGGATATAATTTTAAAAGTTATAGCCGGTTCAAAGTCTGTAAAAGATGCATTGCTGCTTTTTCCAGAAGATAAAAGCATTTCGATACAATGTGCATGGCATGCCTTAGCTCATTATGAGGCGGATGAAGATCTGAGGAGAAAAGATCCGATTTTTGCTAAGGAACAAGACGAATATCTTGAAATGCTTGCTTTTTTGTTTCAGGAAGACAAAGATTTGCCTGAAAATGTTATAAGCAGCTACTTAGAATATTATAAAGAACGAGTTATATATGAAAAAAAGAAGAATATTATTCAAATGTTAAAATCATTATTCAGATTTATTACATAAATTTTTGCGGTGGAAGTATGAAAAGAAATGCTCAAAGTTTAATTGAATTTGTGTTTGTTGCGCCGTTGTTAATATTTGTTTTATTTGGCATTATAGAGTTAGCACTTTTTTGGAAAACAGCAAATACAGTACAAGAAATAGCTTTGCAATCAGCGATTTCAGCTTCCGGTCAAATTGTCGATGGTACACAGACATCCACAACTCTTATGGATAGTGAATTTAACGTTGCTGCAAAATCGGCTTTGATGATGATGCAAAACAGAATAAGCTCTTTAAATCTTAATTACAGCGATTTTGATCTTCAAGATTTTGATGTAACAACAGACACCGATGCGGGAGATGTTCCTTATACTATTTATACTTTTGAAAGCAAATCAATTGATTCGGATGTTAACAAATCGGTGATTACATTGATTGTTGATTATCAAAATCCTTACACCAAGGGAATTTGTACTCAAATTGTATATCAATATCGTACCGTACTTTTGGGTGCAGAATTTACACTGCCAAATGGTCGAAAAATAAGTATTATTCCTAAAAATATAGAAATCAGCAGTTCTAAAATACAGCAATATAATCAATATTAACGGTTAGATACGAAAAATTAATGATTTTGGATAATGAATTGTTCGGGTTATAATTAAATCAATAGATTTAAATTAGCGAAGGTATGAAAAATTGGCAATAATATCATCTTCAGATGAAGGAAAGAAAAAAGTTTCGAGAAAAAACATCACCCCTAAAGAAATTGAGGTGGATAAAGTTTATGAAAATGATATTAGGCCTAAAAAATTTAGTGAATATGTCGGGCAGGAAAATTTAAAAGAAACACTTGAAATTACTTTGAAATCTGCAAAACAGCGCAATCAACCATTGGATCACATGCTTTTTTACGGACCTCCCGGATTAGGCAAAACGACATTAGCAAGTGTAATCGCAGAAGAGACAGGTGTCAGTATAAAAATCACTTCAGCGCCTGCATTGGAGAGACCAAGAGATATAATCGGCATTATAATGAATATGAAAGATGGTGAAATATTGTTTATTGACGAGATTCACCGTTTAAACAAAGTTGCAGAGGAGATTTTATATCCTGCAATGGAAGATTTTTCAATTGACAGGACAATTGGAAAAGGGGAAACCGTTAAAACATTGAG
>JAQUYY010000109.1 GCA_028691575.1 Candidatus Gastranaerophilales bacterium | reverse complement strand
GCTTTTAGACTATTTTTTGCTCATAGTAGCTTTTTTGTTATAAAATATCTTTAAGAATGAATAAATAAAAAGGTATGAAAATGACAGCAAATTTAACAGGCAGCGATATAAGAAAAAAATTTATTGAATTTTTTGTTGAAAAACATGGACATAAACAGGTTGAAAGTTCTAGTTTGATTCCTGATAACCCAACTGTTATGCTCACAACAGCAGGTATGTTGCAGTTTGTGCCGATATTTTTAGGCTATAAGCAGCCACCAAATCCGCCAAGAGCAACTTCTGTGCAGAAATGCGCTAGAGCCGGCGGAAAAGATTCTGATATAGAAAATGTCGGACGTACGCCAAGACACCATACATTTTTTGAAATGCTCGGTAATTTTAGCTTTGGAGATTATTTTAAGGAAGAAATTATTCCCTGGTCCTGGGATTTTGTGACTAACGTTTTAAAGCTGGATGAATCAAGACTTTGGATAACTGTTTTTGAAACTGATGATGAAGCATATAATATTTGGCATAATAAAGTTGGTGTACCAAAAGATAGAATTATCCGAAAAGGAAAGAAAGACAATTTTTGGGGACCTCCTGGCCCTACTGGACCTTGCGGACCATGCTCTGAAATTCACTATGATTTAGGAGAAGAATACTCCTGCGGTATTGAAAACTGCGGAATTGATACCTGTGAGTGCGATAGGTTTGTTGAAATTTGGAATCTCGTTTTTATGGAATTAAATCAGGATGAAGAAGGAAACTTAACCCCTCTTGAGAAAAAGAATGTAGATACCGGCATGGGCTTAGAGAGAATAACCATGGTAGTTAACGGGAAAAGCTCAACTTTTGAAACCGATTTATTAATGCCGATTTTAGAAAAAGTTTCAAAAATGTCGGGTAAAAATTATAAAACCGATGATAAAACCGATATAAGTCTTAGAATAGTTACCGACCACGCAAGATGCGTTTCTTTCTTGATTTCAGACGGTTTAGTTCCTGGTAATGAAGGCAGAAATTACGTTTTAAGAATGATTTTAAGACGAGCTTTAAGACATGGAAGGCTTTTGGGCTTAGAACTTCCGTTCCTGCACGAAATTGCTCAAACTGTTATTGAAAATTATAAGGAAGCATATCCTGATTTGGAAAAAAATAAGTCTAAAATTCTTGATGTGATTAAGAAAGAGGAAGAACGATTCAATCAAACTCTAACTAAGGGAGAAGCTCTTTTAGATGAAATAATAAAATCTTCAAAAGATAAAATTTCAGGGGAAAATGCTTTTAAATTATACGATACGTTTGGTTTCCCTCTTGAATTAACAGTTGAAATGGCTCAGGAACAAGGTTTGCAGGTTGATGTCGAAAGCTTTAATGAAGAGATGAAAAAGCAAAAAGAGCGTGCAAAAGCAGCTCATGTGACAGCCAATTTAACAGATAATCTCGTTTATGCAGATACTTTTAATGAGATTGGTTCAACTGAATTTTTAGGATATAGTCAAACTTCTTGTGATAATTGCACTATAAAGGCTTTAATTAAAGATAATGAAAGAGTTGAAGAAGCGCTTGATGGACAAGAAGTTGATATTGTCTTAGATAAAACTCCATTTTATGCTGAAAGTGGCGGGCAAGTAAGTGATACAGGCATTATGGAAAATGATGACTTTAAAGCAGAAGTTGTTAATACTTTAAAATATGAAAGTCTTTTTATTCACAGATGCAAGATTTTAACGGGAACTGCAACAGTTAATCAAACAGTAAAAGCCATTGTCGATGCAAAAAGACGAGAAAATATAACAATTCATCACTCGACGGCACATTTGCTTCAATCGGCATTAAGAAAAGTAGTGGGTGATAGCGTTGCACAAGCCGGTTCTCAAGTTGAGCCCAACAGAACAAGATTTGATTTTAGCTTTGATAGAGCATTAACTGCTGAAGAAGTAAATAAAGTTGAAATTATCATTAATGGTTGGATTTCGGAAGGATTGAACAGCCATACCGAAGAAATGACAATAGAAGAAGCACAAAAATCAGGTGCAATTGCTTTATTTGACGAAAAATACGGTGATAAAGTCAGAGTTGTATCTATCGGCGAAATCAGCAAAGAGCTTTGCGGAGGAACTCATATTAATTCAACTTCTCAAATTAGACTTTGCAAAGTCATCTCGGAAAGTGCTATTTCTTCCGGTACAAGACGTATTGAGCTAATTTGTGGAGACACTGCGCTTGAATTTTTAAATCAAAAAGCAGATAATTTTGATAAAGTTGCAAAAATGCTTAAAACTCAGCAAACAGAAGTATTTAATAAAATTGAAAAAACTATGGATGAGCTAAAAACTACTCAAAAACGAATTAAAGACCTCGAATCTGAAATTGCAAAAGGACAAATTGATAAACTTCTTGATGATGTAGTTGATATTAAAAATGGCAAACTCCTTATTGCCAGTTTAAAAGGCATTACTCCCGATGTTTTAAAATCAAGTGTAGAGAATCTTTCCGACAAATTGGGGGATTCGATTGTTTTATTGGCATCCGAATTTGATGGAAAAGTTTCGATTATCGCAAAGGTTTCTCAAAACTTTATCGATAAAGGAGCAAATGCAGGTCAAATTGTTAATGAAGTTGCATTGATGTGTGATGGAAAAGGCGGTGGAAGACCTAATATGGCTCAAGCAGGAGCAAAATCGCCGGAAAAACTTGATTCTGCTATTGAAAAGTTTAAAAAAGACTTAAAAGAAAAATTTTAGGTCAAATATAGTAGTTAATGCTTAAAATATTTTGCTATTATATACATAAAACAAACGAACAATCAGGATAGAAATGAATTTATCAAATAAAAAATTTTTCACGATTTTGTTAGCATTGCTGATTATTTTCAGCAATGTATGTTCAGATGCTTACGCAAAAAAATCAAGCGATAAATTTGCAATAATTCAATTTCAATCAACGGATGGGTTTAATTTAATAGGTGATTTGGTAATTCCTAAAAAAGCTTCAAGAAAAAATAAAGTTCAGCTGGTTATTTTTGCTCACGCATTAGGTCGTTCAAAAGATGATTGGAGCGATTTGCTAAAAAAAGTTCAAGGTTTAAATGTGGCTACTCTTAATTTGGATTTAAGAGGACATGGTCAAAGTATATTAAATGCAAATGAAAAACTCAGCTACTGGCGAAATTATTCTGATAAAACGTTTGTAAAATATCCGGATGATATTAAAAGTGCAATAAAATATATCAAAGATTTTTATCCTGAAATTGATTCAACCCAAATTGCACTCATAGGTGCAAATATCGGTGCTAATGCTTCAATTGTTGCGGCTAAAAGTTCAAAAGAAAATGTAAAAGCACTTGTTCTTTTGTCTCCGACACTTGAATATAAAGGAATTAAAACTCCTATTGCTCTTCTTGATTATGGAGAGCATCCGATATTGCTTATGGCGAGCGAAAAAGATAAATTTACATATGAGGATTGTAAAAAGTTAATTAAATACGCTCAAGGAAATAAAGTTTTTAAAATATATTCCTTTGGCGGAAATGGTCTGGATTTGATAAAATTTCAGCCGGATAGCCAGGATTATATTATAAATTGGCTATCGACACAATTTATAAATATTAAACCCGACAAATAAAATTATCTGTACTCTAATACCGTTCCGACACCGGTTTCTTTTAAATTCAATTTTTTTGATAGAAAAATTTTTGCGTCAAAATCGGTACAATGACAAGGATGTAACTTATTGAGACTGAATTTTGATAAATAATCAGCTGTTTTAACCAATCTTTCGTTAGATGCTTTTACAAGATGAAATCCGCCAATAATATCAACAATTCGTGAATCATTACAAATTTGCACTGCATATTCAATAATATTACATATTCCGGAATGTGAACACCCTGTAATTAATACCAGTCCTTGATTTGTTTTGTATACAATTGCAGAATCTTCTAATATATAGTCATTTTTAAAAGAATTATCTTCTAAAATACTTCCTATGAAGTCTTTTCCTTCAAAATCATTTAATCGTGGAATTTCACTTAAAAAAACAAAGTTTTCATTTATCAAATAAGGCTCTTTAGTTAGTTTTAAATTAAAATTTTTCTCTAATTTATCTTTTGATAAAAAGCATCCTATTTCTCCAAAATTTTCTTTGAATTTTTCCTTAAAAGTGTCCGGGTGCGTTAATATTACAGGCTTTTTGATGTTTTCTCCTTGCTTTAAAGCAGATGAATAAAAAGATAAATAATGAGATAACCCCCACGTGTGGTCGTAATGCCCGTGAGATAAAATAATATAATCTAAATTAAGAAGGTTTATTCCCATTTTATGGGCATTTTTTATGAAAACATTACTATAGCCAGTATCGAAGAGGATTTTTTTATCATTCTCCTCGATATAAATACTAAGCCCATGTTCGCCTAAAAAATTTTTGCCTTGAAGAACTGTATTATCTGTTAAAACGGTCAATTCCATTTTATTAATGGTCACAAGCATTAATGCCTGATTCTAAAGCATTATTCAAATATAAAACAACCATTTTTTCAGGGATGGTTTCCATTGAACCGACTATTACTTTAATACCTTGTTCTGCAAATAATTGTTGAGCTCTGGATCCCATTCCTCCGGCAATAACCACATTTACACTCTTTTCGGCTAACCATGCCGGTAAAACACCTGGTTCATGGGGAGGCGGGGTTAATTCTTCTTTGTTTAAAATTTCTTTTGTCTTTTCATCTGCTTCAATAAAAGTGAATACTTCACAGTGTCCGAAATGCAGACATAATTGACCATTGTTTGTTGGTATCGCAAATTTCATAATTTTAGTCTCCTTTTTTTATTGTTTTATCGATTACCTGTTTTATTACGTTTTCCATTATTTTTGCAGTAGGTGTTTCTGAGTAAAAATATAAGAATGGTTTTCCTGAATCTCCGGCATCGACGATTTTTGGGTCTAGCGGGATTTTACCCAGAAAAGGCACATTCATATTTTGAGCCATTTTTTCACCACCGCCAGATTTAAATATCTCAACAATTTCATTACATTTAGGGCAGATCAAGCCGCTCATATTTTCAACAACACCTAAAATAGGTACATTTACTTTTTTGCAAAAATTAATTGATTTTTTTACATCCGCAATTGCTAATTTTTGTGGAGTTGTTACAATCACAACTCCTGTAATATCTTCTAATAATTGAATTACACTAAGCGGTTCATCGCCTGTTCCCGGCGGACAGTCAACTATTAGATAATCAAGTTCTCCCCATTCAACATCTTTTATAAATTGTTTGATAGCACCCATTTTCATGGGGCCTCGCCATATAATAGCTGCATCAGGGTCATCAAGCAAAAATCCTATTGAAATAATCTTTAAATTATCGCCAAAATTAAGAGGTAGCATTTCATTTTCTTTGCCTTGAACATGTTCTGACTCAAGTCCAAAAATTGTCGGAATACTTGGTCCATGAATATCAACATCAAGCAAACCTGTTTTATATCCCTTTAAAGCCAGTGACATAGCTAAATTTGATGCTACGGTACTTTTGCCGACACCGCCTTTTCCGGATAAAACAACTATTTTATTTTTGATTTTACTTAATCTGTCTTTAATATCATTTTCCAATTTTTTCACCTTTTTATTAACAGTATAACAATTAATTTAAATACATTATAAATAAATGATAATTTTACAATAACAGTTTTGACCTAATTTTTTTCCACATAGTTTCTATTTCCTTTGAGACCTCGCTTTCAGGGGAATTTTCAATTACCGTTAATCCTTTTATCATTGCATCGGTAAATTCCTTACTATAAGGGATTTTTCCTAATACTTTAATATTGTTTTCCTGACAAAAATCTTCCATTTGTCTGCTGAGTTCTAAATTTATATCATATTTATTAATGCAAATTCCTGCAGAAATTTTAAAATGTTTAGTTAATTCTAAAACACGTTTAGCATCATGAATCCCTGACATTGTAGGCTCTGTAACGATTAAAACCAAATGAGCTCCTGAAATAGATGCTATAACAGGACATCCTATGCCGGGTGAGCCGTCAACTATGATTAAATCATTATTTTGTCTATGGGCTACAAGTCTTGCATGATTTCTTATTTCAGAAACTAATTTGCCTGAATTTTCTTCTGCTATACCTAATTTGGCATGAATTAATTTACCAAATCTGGTATTAGATTCAAACCATTTACCTGATTTTACCTGTTCAAATTTTATAGCATCATAAGGACAGTTAAAATAACAA
>JAQUYY010000108.1 GCA_028691575.1 Candidatus Gastranaerophilales bacterium | reverse complement strand
TGCCGGTTTTAATCCAAGGCATTTGATACTGTTGTTATAGCGGCGTATATACGCTGATCCTGATCGTAATCTTTATCGTTCGCAGTCTTCATCTGTAATTTATCATGGGCTGCTCTAAAAAACGACATCATGGTTTTGTAGAAATGATTGTTGCAAGAGGAATAAAAATTTCTCCTGAATTGGCTCAAGTTGAACAGGCTATTGAAGCTAAAAAAAGAGAAAAATTATCGTATGGCTTGCAGTTTGTATTACCTGATGTTGCATTGCAATTTGAAGGAAAAAACAACTTTACTAGAAATTTCAAAGGATCTAAAGGTTCTAATCCCAACTATACTAAAGAAACTGCTGCACTGGGTATCGTTGCTCAACTTCCTGTTTTTGAAGGCGGTCAAAGATATTTAAAACTTAAAAAAGCAAATGAAGAGATTTTAGCTTTAAGTGAAAAGAAAGAACATGTAAAGGAAGCTGTTGAAAAAGAAATTAGGACAAGAGTTAATAATACATTAGCTTTTTATTTTAATACTAAATTTGCTAAAGTAGCTTTAGAAAATGCAGAAAAATCTTTTGAAATTGTACAGGATAATTATCAAGACGGAAAAGCCTCGATTACTGACTTGATTGATTCTCAAAATAACTTATTAAAATCGCAAGAGCAGTCAAAATTATCTTATTATGATTTTGTAGAATGTGTAGTTTGGATACAAAGAGCAATCGGTTTTATTGATTTTGCAAATGCTAATGCAGATCATCTGGAATGGATTGAAAGTGCAGTAGCAGAGTTAAAAAGAGCACAAGCTGAAAATCTTTAATCAATAATCTTACTATAAAAACAAATAAGTCTGCATCGATAGAATGTAGACCTGTTTGTTTTTTTGATTTAGTATGTATAAAAATAAAATTTTAAGGCTCTTGTAATGAAAAAATTTTCAGATTTTCAATATAATCTTAAAAAATTAAGAGATTTTATGCAAAAAGAAAATCTTGATGCAATGCTTATTCCGTCAACGGATGAATATTTGAATGAATACAATTCATTGGAGCAAAATTCAAGATATTTGATAACAGGATTTTCCGGCTCAACCGGTGATGCTCTTGTAACAGAAGATAATGTGTTTCTTTTTGTTGATGGCAGGTATCATAAACAAGCTGACGATGAAGTCGATAAAAATGTGATAACCGTTTTAAAACTTGGCTTATCAGAGCCAATAAAAAAAGCAATTCCAGAAAAGATGCAGGAATTATTGAGAAAAAATGCTAAAATTGGACTCATAACTTCAAAAATATCTTATGCCGATTATAAAAAATTTAGTGAAAACGAATTTAAATTTGTTGAATTTAATGAAGACATTATCACTCAATGTAAATCAGCAGACTTTGAAGTAAGGATTGTCCCTGTTGAAATTACCGGCAAATCGGCAGATGAAAAACTTGATTTGCTTGTTAGCGAAATAAAAACGGATATTTTTTTGATAACTAAATTGGAAGAAATTGCTTATTTAACTAATTTAAGAAGTACCCATATCCCCTATAGTTCTTCATTTAAGGCAAAAGCAGTAATTAAAAACGGCAAATGTTATGTTTTTAGCAATTTTAAAAATGATGTATTTCAATATTTTTGTGAAAATTTCAAATTTTTATCCGAAAATGAATTTGAAAATTTTATAAACTCCATTAAAAATGATATGACAATAAGTTTTAGCCCAACATCTATAAATTTAAAGACTTACAGGCTTATAGAAAGATTTAATACTGCTGAAGTCAAGGAAAATTCGATTGCTCAAATGAAATCAATTAAAACTAATGAAGAAATTGAGCATTTGAAAGAATGTTTTTTAAAAACGGATATTGTTGTAAACAGGGCGATCTGCTGGCTTAATCAAGGGCTTGAGCAAGGGTATAAAATTACTGAAAAAGATTTATCTGATAAAATAAAAAATTTCTTCTACGAACAAGGAGCGTATAACCTCAGTTTTGAAGTAATTTTAGCCGGTGGCAAAAATAGTGCAATTATTCATTATACAAATGCTGATGCGAATAAAATGATACAGCCGGGAGAGTTTATTTTGCTTGATTGTGGGGCATATTTTGAGGGGGGATATTCAACGGATATTACAAGAACTTTTTTTGCTTCGGATAATAAAATTCAGCCTACAAATGAGCAGAAATTTATCTATACGAAAGTTTTAAAAGCTTTGCTAAACGGTTTAAATCATCCCATAACCGCTAATACCAGCGGGTTTGATGTTGATAAAACCGTAAGAGATATTATTGATGAAAATTTCGATAAGAATGAATTTTTAGGCGGTTTTAAATTTGCTCATGGAACAGGTCATGGCGTTGGTATTTCGGTTCACGACGGTATTCCGCATATAAGCCCGTCAGAGGGGGCTAAAATTCCTTTAAAATCAGGCATGGTGTTTACGATAGAACCAGGTTTATACAACGAAAATTGGGGTGGCGTCAGGCTTGAAAATACGGTTTATCTCGATAACGGAAAAATTAAAACTTTAGTAAAATCAAATTTTGATAAAAAACTTATTAACCTTGAAATGTTAAATGACGAAGAAAAAATTTGGCTTGAAAAATATCAAAAATCAGCGATTGGTTAAATTTTGTTGTTATTAAAATAATTATAAATCAGGTCGGAAGCCTGATGGATGTATTGTTTTGCTGAATATGAATTAGGTGGTCTTTTTATCATCATAACAACAATAAATTTTCGGCCGTCAGACATTTCAACAATTCCTGAATCCCCCAGCATTGAGCGGATATTGCCTGTTTTATGAATAAATAAAGCATCAGATGGCAATTCTTCTTCTATTAAATATCTGTTTTTAACATGACTCATAATATCAATCATTTTTGCCCGACTTTTTAATGAAAGGAATTTTGGATTATCTATATTATAAAGTATTGTAGCCATTTCTAAAGGAGTTGTAATATTTGTTCCCTCAAGGTCTGGAAGCCAAGTATTTATTTCGGTAGCAGGCAGTCCCCAATTTCTCATTTCTTTATTTAAATTATTTGCTCCGCCAACAGCAGATAAAAGCATATTTGTTGCAGAGTTATCACTGTTTTGAATCATTAACTCGGCTAATTTTTCAACAGTAATATCAAAATTTGCACTCATGTATTGCATTTCACCGGAACCACCTGTTCTAAAATGTTCGTTAAATGTCATTTTATCATTAAGATTTATTAATCCCAGTTCTTGTCTTTTAAACAATTGGCATAAAATAGGTATTTTTATAATACTTGCAGTCGGAAAAATTTCATCACCGTTTATTGATACATATTTTCCGGTTGAAAAATCCCAAACAAAAACGCCCGGCGTTAAATTAGAATAATCTGCCGAAAGGTTCATTAATTTTTGTTTGAGAATGCTGATTTCATCAGTTAAAAATAATGCCTCCATTTCAGGTTTTTTGATTTTAACTTCACCTAAAATTTTAGTTCCTGCAATGTAATCATTTGTAAATAATTGTTCTGACCTGTTTATGAAATTAAATTTTTCTTGTAATTCGTTGTCAAAATTGGTATATGGCACTCTATTATAGAAATAATCACTTATCAGGCTGATTTTTATGTTCCTGTTTTTTATACGGTTAACAAAAATATTATTCCAATTTGTTTGACAAACATCAGGCAAAATAATGCCGCCTATAATCAAGAAAGTTATCAAAAGGCTTATTTTTGACTTAAAATATTTTTTTTTCTTAAGCTGTTTTTTTTGCCGAAGAGTTTTATATTCAACATTTTGAGTTTGCTGATATTGAGGTTTAGACTTTAAATAAGGCAAATTTCCCAACTCCTTAATTTTAGTGTTAAATATAATAATACAACAGAAAATGTTTTTTGCAAAAAATACAAAAAACGTTATAATTAAACTTAAGATACGATCTTATTTAGTGAAAAGTAATGAAAAAACATATTTTAACAGCTTTAATTTGTTTGTTTGCCTGTAATTGCAAAGTTTTTGCCGACAGCATTGTTTTTGAAAACGGAAATATTTTGAATGGTAAAATTAACTTTATTCTTAGCGGAGCAGTTGAAATCAAAACAGAAAACGGTATAAGATCGGTTATTAGAGAAATTCCTTCGGGCAAAGCTCTTGATTTAGTTGAAATCGGCTTTTTTAAAAGAAAAAAAATATTCGGAGAAGTTTATTATTTAGATGATAAAAAAATAGAATTAAAAACCGATACAGGGCTTTTAACAATAAGCAGATATAAGGTTAGAGAAATTACCTTAGCTCAGTAAACAGTTAAAATAAAAAATAAGTTTACTTTTTGTTAACAATTTGTTAAAATTACAATTATAATTAGTACAAAGAATAATATGGATGGGATTGAGAATGGAAAATATAATCATTTACACTCAGGATAGCGATTCTGAAATTCAAAAATTATTGGAAAATACTGAAGATTATTCAATCAGGGTTAAAAAAACCGACGAAATCAGAGAAGCTGAGCAGTTAAACCCTCAGGTTATTGTTGTTGAAACAAACGATGAGGATGCCAAAAATATATTTATGTGCAATAAATTTTCAGCACCTGTTTTAGTAGCAGCACAAAATATCCTGGAAGGGGTTACCGTTCGTGCAGACAGCTATGATTATATTTTAAAACCGTATAAGCAGGAAGAATTAAAAGTTAGAATTAAAAATCTTTTGAAAATAAAACAGTTGAAAAATGAAATTAATGTTGTTGCTACAACCGATGAATTAACAGGTTTGTATAATAGAAAATATCTTCATGAAAGACTTGAAGCTGAAATTTCAAGGGCAAAACGTTACAATTTGAAACTTTCTTGCCTATTGCTTGATATCGATTTCTTTAAAGTTGTAAATGATATGTACGGTTATGATTGGGGCGATGTCCTTTTAAAGAAAATTACTGAAATTTTAAAACAGTATGTCAGAAAAGAAGATATTTTAACAAGATATGGCGACGAAGAGTTTATTATCATTCTTCCAAATACAGATGAAGACAATGCTTATTTGTTTGCCGAAAGATTAAGACGTGATATTGAAAAAATGGAATTTATGCCTGATGGAGAAGAAGAACCGCATCCAATTACAATAAGCGGTGGTATTTCTTGCTATCCATATTTGGAAAATACTGATGAGAGTGCTAATACATTGATTAGATATGCAGAACATGCTTTGTATAACGCCAAAAAACGTGGCAAAAATAAAATGATTCAGTTCTCACAAATCAATCTTGATTTTTAGGCAGCTAAGCTTAGTATATTAATCATTCCGTTGATGATTGCTAAAATCTATACGGGTAATGGTGACAGATTGTTAAGTGTAAGTTTTTAAGGCAAACAGAGGTTATTTTAATGGAAATAACAGGTTAATGAAAGAAAATACGAAAAAGAAGAAACAAGGCTTTACTCTGGCGGAGACGCTTATAGTAATTGCGATAATCGGAATAATTGCTTCAATAGTTACGCCGATGTTATTCGGAACGACAAGTGATGCAGAGTTAAAAGCAGCGTGGAAAAAATCGTATTCTGATTTATCTCAAGCAACAATGATGATTGTAGCTGATAATGGCGGAAGTTTAGCGGGTGCATTTGCAGGAGATGTGGCAGGAAGTGAAGATTTAAAAAATGCTTTTGCTTCAAAATTAAATATAATAAAAAATTGTTCAGGTATTTCTAGTATGGGTGGAACAGGAACAGGAGTAAGTGCACAAGGCTGCTGGCATGCAGGAGCAAACAGTTGGCATTATTTAAACGGCACAGGTATAGGAAGTGCATCTGCTCCAGGCTTAATATTAAACAACGGTAGTTTAATGTATTTTGATCTTCGCAACTCAGCTTGTAATGATCCAGTAGGAGATTATATAAGATGTGGAATTATATATATAGATATAAACGGATTTAAGAAACCGAATACAATAGGAAAAGATATATTTAATGCAAATATAACCTCAAATGCCTTGATACCAATAGGAGCAAGAGGATATTATTATCCATCAACAACTTGTATAGAAGGCTCAACAACAGCGGCTAATAGTGGTCATGGCTGTGCTGCAAAATATCTGTATGAATAATAAAAATACGCTGATGCCAATAAACAAATATTCAAGAAAATGCGTATGGTAACAATATTTTTTTGTGTTGTTATCAACGAATTTTCAAAATAATAAACTTTATAGGAAATAAATACTATAATTACCTAAAATTAAACTTTAAGTCGGATTCATTTTACAATTTTTATAATTTTATCCGAAGATAATAATTTTAGATGATGTTCTGTAATCATTTCTCCTGCAATTAATACAGGGATTCCC
>JAQUYY010000107.1 GCA_028691575.1 Candidatus Gastranaerophilales bacterium | reverse complement strand
ATCTGTTGTGATATTCTGTGCTTTTTCTAATAATTTTGCACCATCTGTTTTTAAGAAAGTTTCCATTGTCTTAAATGCTTCGTCCATAGGTTTTGCTTCAATGTTAGCAAAAACCGGTTTTATTTGTTTTAAATCAGCTTTTTCTTGAACATATTTTTGAATAAATTCAGGAGCTTTTTTAGGATCAATTCCAAGATAACTGTCATTTATTTGGACATGGTTATCAACTAAACCTTTTTCAAAACTCCTTAAACTCTCCATAAAATTTTTCATTTGCCCATCAGGATTTTCAGATGCGATCGCATACTTTAATTCCTTTTGAACTAATAATGGTTTTGCCTCTTCAAGAGGAGCTGTATAGGGTGCAAGCTGATCTAATTCAACTTTTTTGGCATAAGTTTCAAAAAAGCCCAAAAGAGGCTTTAAAAATTCGCCGGGATGCATTAATTTTCCGTTTTTATAAAATAAATTCTGCAATTCGGGGGTTTTAATCACATCTTCTATCGGTGCTTCTGTTAATGCTTTTTGTACTTGTTCTATATTATCTAAACTTTTTTTATGAGAAATCAGAACATTATCAACAAATCTTACATCACCATTCACGCTGTTTGTAGTCGAATTAATTATATATTTTTCTTTTAAACCTTGTCCTCTTTTAATATTTCCGGATTGAATTTGTTGTTTTGGTGCTTCGATAATTGTACTGATTTTCATATTTTCTCCTTTATTTTCAGGCATAATTAATCATGCATATACTTAAATAACTCTCAATATTAAAAATTAACAAAAACAAGCAAGTTTTTTACTATTTCTTAACAAATATAAAGATATTTTTGTATTATCATGATAAAAAGTATAATCAAAATAAAGGGATGAGAAGTGTTAAAACAAGAATATAAGCCTCAACAAATTGAATTAAAATGGCAAAAAGATTGGGAAGAAAAAGAGCTTTACAAAACTCTTTCTGAATCGAACAAGCCTAAGTATTACGCTTTATCAATGTTTCCGTATCCGTCAGGAAAACTTCATATGGGGCATGTCAGAAACTACACAATTACCGATGTTATTGCCCGTTTTCAAAAAATGAGAGGTTACAATGTTCTTCATCCGATGGGATGGGATAGCTTTGGTCTTCCTGCCGAAAATGCAGCTATTCAATCAGGCAAAGATCCTGCTGAATGGACTTTTGCTAATATGGATTATATGAGAGAACAATTAAAAAAACTTGGTCTTAGCTATGATTGGGACAGAGAAGTAGCTACTTGCAAGCCGGATTATTATAAATGGACACAATGGCTGTTTTTAGAATTTTATAAATCCGGGTTAGCCTATAAAAAAGAAGCCGCTGTTAACTGGTGTCAAAAATGTGCTACTGTTCTTGCAAATGAACAGGTTATAGACGGAAAATGCTGGCGTTGCGACAATGAAGTTACTAAGAAAAACCTTTCTCAATGGTTCTTTAAAATCACAGATTACGCCGAAAAACTTTTAGAAGATTTAAAATTATTAGAAGGTTGGCCTGATAAAGTTAAAACAATGCAAAAAAACTGGATAGGCAAGTCTATAGGCTCTATTTTGAAATTTAAAGTTGCAGAATTTCCTGAAATCGAAGTTCCTGTATTTACGACAAGACCTGATACGGTTTTTGGTATCACATATCTTGTTTTTGCACCTGAGCATCCTCTTGTAGAAAAACTTACAACTCCTGAAAACAAGGAAAAAGTTGAAGAATATATAAAAAATACTCGCAGAATGTCTGAAATCGAACGTTCATCTGAAGAAAGACCAAAAACAGGTGTGCCTCTGGGAACACATATTATAAATCCGTTCAACGGTGAGAAATCACCTCTTTGGATTGCTGATTATGCCCTAGTAGACTATGGAACAGGCGCTGTAATGGCTGTTCCAGCCCATGACACAAGAGATTTTGCTTTTGCAAAAAAATTCAATTTGCCCCTTAAAGAAGTTATCAAAAATCCGGAATTAAACGGCATTGAAGAGTATACAGAAGCATATACAGAGCCCGGCAATCTTGTAAATTCAGGTCAATTTGATGGCATGAGCAATGAAAATGCTAAAAAAGCCATCATAAAGTGGGCAGAAGACAATAATTGCGGTAATTTTAAAACCCAATATAAATTGAGAGACTGGTTAATTTCAAGACAACGCTACTGGGGTGCGCCAATTCCGATGGTTTATTGCGATGATTGCGGCATAGTTCCTGTTCCTCAAGAAGAGTTGCCAGTTTTATTGCCTGATGATGTTGATTTTCAGGTTCAAGGCAAATCTCCTGTTGCAACTTCCGTAAAATTTGCCACTACACCATGTCCTAAATGTGGCAAAATAGCCAAAAGAGAAACTGATACCATGGACACTTTTATGTGCAGCAGCTGGTATTATTTAAGATTTATCGATCCTAAAAATGATGAAAAAGTTTTTGATTCAGAACTAGTCAACAAATGGATGAATGTTGATCAATATGTCGGTGGAATCGAGCATGCTATTTTGCATTTGTTGTATTCAAGATTTTTTGTAAAAGCTCTAAAAGACAGAGGTTTATTAAATTTTGACGAACCGTTTGAAAGGCTTTTAACTCAAGGTATGGTTCTAAAAGACGGTTCTAAAATGAGTAAATCAAAAGGAAATACGGTAGATCCCGATGAAATTTTCCAAAATTACGGAGCAGATACTGCAAGATTGTTTATTTTGAGCGATTCTCCTCCTGAAAGAGATTTTGATTGGTCAGATGAAGGTGTTGAAGGATGCTACAAATTCTTAAACAGAGTTTGGCGCTTGATTAGCTCTAATCAGGAAAATTTAATTTTTAACTACAAAGAATATAATGAAAATGATGAAATTTCTAAAGAAAATAAAGACCTTTTAAGAGAAGCTCATTTGTCAATTCAAAAAATTACTTCTGATATAATTAATGAATTTCAGTTTAATACCGTTATAAGCAAGTATCGGGAGTTTGTAAACGCTATTTACGATTATTTAAACAAAAAAGAAACACTATCAGAAGAAGATAAAAATGCATTAAGCCAAGCTGTATTTATCCTTATAAGGTTAATGTCTCCTGTGACTCCTCATTTGGCTGAAGAAGTTTGGATGAGATTAGGAGCAAATAATTCTATTCACCTTCAAAAATGGCCTGAGTGTAATGACAAAATGACCATTGCAGATAGCACAACTATTGTTTTACAAATAAACGGTAAGGTTAGAGATAAAATTGATGCTCCTTTGAATTTATCAAAAGAAGAAGCTGAAAAATTAGCTAAAAAAAGCGAAAAAATACAATCTTTTCTTGAAGAAAAAGAAATTGTTAAAATAATTGTCGTTCCTAATAAACTTGTAAATATTGTACTCAAAGGATAAAAAATGACCATAAAATTAACTTTTTTAGGGCATAGTGCTATTTTAATTGAAGCAAAAAGGAAAAAAATTCTGATTGATCCTTTTATTTCAGGAAACCCGTCTGCTACAGTTAAAGCATCCGAAATGAAGGTTGATGATATTTTATTAACCCATGCTCATGGCGATCATACAGGCGATGCAATTACTATTGCAAGAAATAGCAATGCTCAAATCAGTGCTATTTTTGAATTAGCCAATTATTTAGCTGCAAAAGGTGTTAAAACTCAAGGGCTAAATATGGGCGGTAAAGTGCCTTTTGACTGGGGATATGCTTGCTGGCTTCCTGCAAGTCACAGCAGTTCATTGCCTGATGGAACTTATGGTGGCTCTCCTGCAAGTATTTTAATTGATATTGACGGAACAAAAATTTATCATGCCGGGGATACCGGATTGCATTACAACTTAAAAATGGTAGGGGAATTCTACAAGCCTGATATAGCACTATTGCCGATTGGCGGATTTTATACAATGGGCATAGAAGAAGCCCTTAAAGCTATTGAATGGCTTAACCCTAAGATAGTTGTGCCTATTCACTATAATACATTTCCTCCTATAAAAACCGATGTTAACAAATTTAAATCAAATGTTGGAGAGCAAACAACTTCAAAATGTGTTATTCTTAATCCTAATGAAAGTTTAGAAATTTAGGTTTATGAAAAAATTTATAATTTTATTTTTAATAATATTTTTAAATTTAAACATTAATGCTTATGCTTGGAATCCTGTTCCTGTTTCAAATCCCGATGAGCGTTATACTCCGATTCACCTTTTAATAGCAGAGCATAATGTTTCGAATGGAAATTATCTTCAGGCTGAAAATGAAATTCTTACAATTTTAGAATATGAACCAAATAATGTAAAAGCTCTATTATATATGGGAATTGTACTTGAAGCTCAAAAAAAATATATTCAAGCTATAGAATATTACAAAAAAGTTTTGGAATTTAACCCCTCAAATGCTCGTGTTAATTATTATATGGGGCTATTAATCATTAATATCGGTCAAAAGCAAGAAGCACTTAATTATTTGTATAAAGCAGGTGAGCTTTTACCGTATGATCCTTATGTTCATTATGATATAGGCTCTATAATAGCAGCCGATAACAACTATACGGATGCTATCCCGTTTTTCGAAAAAGCAATAAAAATCAAACCTGATTTAGCGGAAGCGCATAATAATATTTGCTATGGATATGCAAATATGGGTGATTTTGATAAAGCAAAACCATATTGTCAAACAGCAGTTGAACTTAAGCCGGAAAACCCTGCCATTTTAGATAGCATGGGGTTTGTTTTTTACGGGTTGCAAAATTATAAAAAAGCAATAGAATTTTATCAAAAAGCCATTGATTTAAATGTTGAAATAAGTGAGCTATATTTACATTATGCACAAGCATTGGAAAAAATTACAAATTATCCTGAAGCAATTACTTTTTATAAAAAATATCTTGAATTAGAGCCCAAAGCTCAAAATAAAAAAATAATAAAAATATCCATTAAAAAATTGAAAAAACAAATGAAAATAAATGAAAAATTAACCCAAAAAGCACAGCAGCTGATGGAAGAAAAAATTTAACATTTTGCATTTTTTTCAAAAAGCATTTATTATAAGAACTATAATTCGGCAAATAAAAAGGCATTCAAATTGGCGGAAGAACTAAAAGGACCGGGAATTTTTGAAATTAGGCAGTTTATAAAAAATAAAACTGTTGTGGAATTTTATACCGTTAACGACAAATTTTTAAAAGGGCAAATTCTTTGGTATGACGGGGAAAGCTTTCATTTGCAACTTGAAAACAAACAGGAAATAACTTTATTAAAAACTTCTGTCATTTATTATTTAAAAGGCGAAGAAGAAAAAACTAAAGTATAATATTTACTAATATTCATCTATAATTTATAAACATAAAAATTAAAGGAAGAAAAAATGAAAAAACAAAATAAAAAGGGATTCACTCTAGCCGAGACATTGATAGTCATTGCAATAATCGGAATAATTGCTTCAATAGTTACCCCAATGTTATTTGGCACAACAAGCGATGCCGAATTAAAAGCAAAATGGAAAAAACAGTATTCAGATCTGTCACAGGCAACAATGATGATTGTAGCTGATAATGGAGGAAGTTTAATCGGTGCTTTTCCCGGAGATGTTGCAGGAAGTGAAGATCTAAAAAATACTTTTGCTTCAAAATTAAATATTATTAAAGATTGCTCCGGAACTTCTAGTACCGGCGGAAATGTAAGCGGAGGATCAAGTGCAGGCGGATGTTGGCATAGCGGTACAAACAGCTGGTATTATTTAAACGGCACAGGAAGAGCGAGTACATCTCGTCCGGGATTAATCTTAAACAACGGCAGTTTAATGATATTTTATATTTTAAAATCAAATTGTAGTAGCTCGGCAGGAGATTATACAAGATGCGGATATATATATATGGATGTAAACGGATTTAAAAAGCCGAATACAATAGGGAAAGATATATTTGCAGTAAGTATAACATCAAATACATTAATCCCATATGGAGCAAAAGGATTTACTGATCCTTCAACAACCTGCATAGAAGGTTCGACTGTGGCAACTGGTTGGGGTTGTGCTGCAAAATATTTGTATGAATAACAATAAATAAATTATCAATTAAAAGCAAATAATGAAAACTGATAAGATGCTGCCGAGTAGGGACATTTTCTACGACTCAAGTTCCTCTCGCCTCGAAAATCAATCAATTTAATTCCGCATGACATTTTGAAAAATTATTGTTTTTATTGTCGTACATTAGCAATGAGCAAATACAGTAAGGGTTTTAGCATGTATAAAAAACGATTTGCAAACAGGTTTTTTAACTCCTCAAAAAATTTTCTAAAACATCTTTTGCATATTTTTCATTAAAATTATGGCTCTTGGTTTTATCTAAAAATTTTATAACTTTTTCTACATCAATAATCGACAAATTTTCTTTTCAAAAAAATATGTTGCATAATTTGGATGACATTCGGCTTTTGCAGTTATAAAATATATCGGAGAGCAGCCCCATGATTTTTTAAAAAAATATTTTGATAAAGAATTATCCATAATCTGAAGT
>JAQUYY010000106.1 GCA_028691575.1 Candidatus Gastranaerophilales bacterium | reverse complement strand
TGCCATGCCCGGGTGCATACCGAGCTCCGCCGGGAAAGGAGGGGCAGGGCGGGTGGCGCGGGTACTCCCGGCGGTACGGAGGTCTTTCAAAAGCAAAATTAGAACAAATTCCACCTGAACAAATAAAAATTTATCTAAAAACAAGTCAAAATCAGCGGTTGGAAGAGTTTTTGCCTGTTTACAAAGATTATTTAAAAATTTTAAAAGAAAAAAACTTGTTGGATTATGATGATTTGCTTGTTATGGCATTAAAATTATTGCAGCAAAACCCTGATATTTTAGAATATTATCAGTCAAAATTCAAGTATATTATTGAAGATGAAGCTCAAGATTCTTCAAAAATTCAGCAGGATTTAATTACTTTGCTAAGCTCCAAAAGCAAAAATTTAATAAGATGCGGAGATGTCAATCAGGCTATTATGACTACATTTTCGGAGTCTGATGTTGAAGGCTTTAAAGCGTTTATTTCAAAAGCAGATAAGCCTGTTGAAATGATTACGTCTCAAAGATGTGCAAAAGATATTTATGAACTTGCAAATTCCCTTGTAGATTGGGCTAATGCCAAACATGAATTGGAAAAACCATTTTATGACATAAAAATGCTTCCTGTTGAGAAGAAAAATCCTGTTAGCGATAATGCTTTAAGCTTTGAAATTTATGATGACGTTAAATTAGAAAAAAACAAAATAACAGAAAAAATTGAGAATTATATTAAGGAAAATCCGGGTGCAACAGTCGGATTGTTGTTAAGAACAAATCCTCAAGTTGTTGCCTGGTATGCATTTTTAGAATCAAAAAACATCAAAGTTGTTTGCAGGACAGATTCTTTAAAAAATCAAAAAGTCTTTAGATTGATTTTAAAGTTATTGGAAGTTATTGAAAATCCATGGAAAAACACTCTTGTCAATAACCTTTATAAAGAGCTAATCTTGGCTGATATTCTTCAAAAAGATTATGAAAGTCAAAAGTTTTTAGAATCCATTAAAAATGATCCGTTTATAAATTTAAACATTGTTAATTTGCCGACAGAAAATTTAACGAGATTTTGGTGGGAAATTTACTATTGGCTTGAAAATTCAAATCTTTTACCTGAAGATTTGATAACAAAAATCGGAATGTATTATTTTAATGATAATGTAAATCGGGCAAATGTTCAGCTGATTTCTTCCATTGTTAAAAAATACAGCTATAACTTTAACAACTTTGAAAAAACCTCTGAAACTATTGATTTATCGGCAATAATTTTATACTTAAAAGATTTGAGCAAAAAAAACAGACTTAGCGGAGTAAAATTATTCACAGAATCCGATAATGCAGATAAAGACACCTTTTTGGGAGGAAAAGTACAAATTATGACATTGCACAAGTCAAAAGGAGATGAATTTGATGCTGTATTTATTCCCGAAATGTATGAAAACAATTATTCTTTTGCGATAACCCCTGAAAACATTGAAATAAAAGCCGACAAAGAATTAATAGAATCTTTGGAAACAATTTCAAACAAGAAAAACACAAAAACATCGGAAGAAATAAAACGAGAGCAAATAAAAGAGACCTTAAGGCTTATTTATGTAGGCATCACAAGGACAAAGAAACATTTATTTATGTCGTCTAATTATAAAAATTTCGGATATAACAATCAATCTGAAGATAAGCAGCCCTCGCTGGTTTTGGAATATTTTCTTTCTTTGCAAAAAGAAAAAAATTTAACAAAAGTAAAATAAGAAAAAATAAGCTCAGTTTACCGAATAAATTATAAACTTAATAAAAAGTTAAATTTGATTGTTTAAAAATATCATTCAATATAATATTACAACGTATTAAATATTTTTATACCGATTTCAAAAAGTAATCTTAAAATGAATTAATTTTTATAAATCGGTATGCGTGAGCCGGGAGCGACGTTTTTGGAAAAATCGGGCTTTGCTCGTTTTTGCAAAAACTAGCTCGTTCTAGTATAGGGAAAACAGTTTATGATACGAAGGTCGTTGACCTCTGATGTTGACCAGCTTTCAGCAATTGAAACGCAATTATTTGAATACGATATACTTTCAAAATCAAATTTTAAATATTTGATAACAAAAGCAAATGCACAGATGCTTGTTTTTGTTGAAAATAAAAAAATTATTGGCTATGCTGTTTTATTATTTAGAAAAAATTCGCAAAAAGCACGTTTGTATTCGATTGCTGTTTTATCAAATTATCAGGGCAAAAATGTTGGTACAATGCTTCTTGAAGAATTGGAAAATTATGCCGTAAAAAAAGCTGTTAAAGAAATTTATTTAGAAGTACGAATTGATGATAAAAAAGCAAAATCATTTTATGCCAAACTTAATTATGAAATATTTGGCAAATATAAAAATTATTACAATAATTCAATTGACGCATTTAGAATGAAAAAGACATTAGGGGATTTTAAAACAAAGTGAAATACATAGTAATCACAGACCATAAACCTGAATTAATACCAAAAAAGTCCAATATAGAAGTAGTTTCATCACAACAATATATTGAAAACAATTATAATATCAGGAAAAAACAGCATTCTAACCTTTTGCAAATAATTAACCTTACAAATGATTATGATTATCTCAAAAAAGGCTATTATTGCTCGTTATTGGGAAATGCAAGAGGAGAAAACGTCATTCCTTCTGCCGATATTATAATCGATTTAAACTGGAAAGCTCTTTATAAATATACAATAAGAAATCTTAATAAGATCATAGACAAGTTATATAAAGCACCTCCCGATGAAGAAAATAAAATTCACTATATTTATTTTGGAAAAAGTAAAAATAAACTCTTTAAAAAAATGTCGAAATTAATATTTGAAAGATTTAAATGCCCAATTTTAAAGGTGGAATTGGCTTTTGGCGAAATTTGGAAAGTAAAAGAAATAGAAACCCTTACCATAAAAGAAATTCCGCAAGAAGATATGCCGTTTTTCATTGAATCATTGGACAAATATACCAAAGGATTATATAAAGACACAAAAAAAATTGCAATAAAGTATCGAATGGCTATTTTGCAGGATCCTGCAGATCCGACTCCTGCATCAAGCTTAAAAACAATAAACAAAATTACAACCATAGGTGCATCTATGGGCATTGATATTGATGTTTTAAGCCGAAAAGATTTATCAAAATTATCTGAGTATGATGCTCTATTTATTAGGGAAACAACATACATTAACCATCATACATATAAATTTGCTCAAAAAGCCAGAGAATTGAATATTCCTGTAATTGACGACCCTGAATCAATAATAAAATGCACAAATAAGGTATATTTAGGTGATTTATTCAAATCAAATAACATTCCGACACCTAAAACTATAAATTTATGCAAAAAAACAGGCTTAAGGTCATTAAAAAACCAATTAGGGTTTCCTTTAGTTTTAAAAACGCCCGATGGTTCTTTTGGAAGAGGTGTTTTCAAAATAAAAGACAGTAACGAATTAAAAACAATTACAAATAAACTTTTCAATGATTCTGAAATTATAATTGCTCAAGAATTTGTAAAAACCGATTTTGATTGGAGAATCGGTATTCTTAATAATATGCCGATTTATGCCTGCAAATATTATATGGCAAGCAAGCATTGGCAAATAATTAAAACTTGTGCAAAAAAATCTGTTTGCGGCAAATCTGAAGGCGTAAAAATTAAAGACATTCCTCAGGAAGTTCTTGAAGTTGCAATTCAAACATCAAGGCTTATAGGGGATGGTTTGTATGGCGTTGATATTAAACAAACCGAAAATGAGGTTCTGGTAATAGAAATCAATGATAATCCCAGTATTGATAACGGCGTTGAAGATATTATATTAAAAGATGACCTTTATCGAATTATTTTAGGCGAATTTTTAAGACGCATTGAAGAATAATTTTAAATTTCTCTTTCTTAAAATACTCTTTATTAAACAGCTTTTTCTGTTTATTTTCCGATTTTCATCGCAAATCTGTAAGCATTTAGCCTTTATTAAGATTTCGCTTTTCAGAAAACATGTAACATTTGCTTAATATTTAAACTAAAAACCTAAAGCTTCAAATAAATATTGCCGATTATTTAATCATCAAGCAAAGTAATAGGAGAAGAAAAATGGTAGATTTTAACCAAATTAACCCGAATGTGAGAATACCAAGAGGAATAAGTAAGCCTGAGAGCAAACCTACAGAAGAAATAAAGGATGAAAGCTCTAAAACTCTGCCCGAAACAAATTATAAAAGCGCAGATGATGTTTTAAGCTTTATGGCGCAATCAAATTTTAGCAATGTTGGTTCAAAAGAAACAACAAGTACAAGAAAAATTGAAGTTTCAAAATATGTAACTCCTGAACAAGCAAAGAGAATAGCAGGTTTCATTCAGGAATTTGAAGGAGCGGTCGCTAAAGGACTTATTGAATTAGACAATGAATTTAGTGCTTTGCCTGAATACAAAGATATGTCGGATTCTGCAAAATACACAATTGCAGCAGGAACTCTGGAGTTTATGGAGTAAAATTATCTATTTCTTCTCTTTGCTAAATTTAAAGACCTTTTTTAAGGTCTTTTTTCTTTATTTTTTAATTAAGCTGATAAAGTGATTTTTCAGTCAATTCAACCAAAGTATTTTTATAAAGCTCCGTTTTTTCCTCTGTTTTGGCTTCAAAACGCATTGTAAATACAGGTTCTGTATTACTTTGACGAATTAGAGCAAAACCATCATTAAACACGATTCTAAGTCCATCAATCGTGATAATTTTTTCAATTTTAGTACCGAATATATCAGGATTTTGATTAATTATTTCTTCCAAATTCTTTAATGCAGGCTGTTTTTTATCATTCGGACAAGGAAATCTTACTTCTCTTGAAGTAAATGCCTGAGGAAGATTTGCAATCAATTCTGAAACTTTAAAATTAGGATTTTGAATTTTTTTCTTTGAAATGATTTCAATAAATCTGCATCCTGCATAAATTGCATCATCATAGCCGTAAAATCTGTCATTAAAGAAAATATGACCACTCATTTCACCTGCTAAAACAGCGTTTTCTTCTCTTAATTTGCTTTTTATAAAGCCATGACCGGTTTTCCACATAATAGCATTCCCACCGTTTCTGTCAATTTCATCAAACAAAATTTGAGAACATTTAACTTCAGAAATAAAAGCAGGTCTAGAGTCAAATTTTTGGTTTTGCAATATATCCAGAGCTAATATCAACAAGAGTTGATCGCCGGGAATGCTATAGCCTGAATCATCAATAATTCCCACTCTATCAGCATCTCCATCAAATGCAATGCCAAAATCAGCATTTGTTTTTTTGATTTTTGCCTTGATTGCATCTAAAGTTTTTTCATCAGATGGATTTGGATGATGATTAGGAAATCTTCCGTCAGGTTCTGTGAAAATATCAATTACCTCACAGCCTAATTTTCTGTAAAGCTCAGGAGCAGCGACTCCTGCTGTTGCATTTGCGCTATCAACCACTATTTTTAGGCTTTTTCCTGCATTTGTAAATTCATTGCTCATTTTGTTTATATATTCTGAGATTATGTCATATTTTTCGCATATGCCTTGCTTTAAAGTACTTTTTAAAGGGTTTTCAATTTCTTTTTTTGTTAATTCCTTTAATCTTTTCATATCAAGGTCAGAAAAAGATGTTTTTTCAAAAGTCATTTTAACTCCGTTATATTCAGACGGATTATGACTGGCAGTGACTATTAAAGTCCCTTTTATATCTATTTTTTGTCCATTTATCAAAATATTTGCATATTCTGAAAAATATCCGAACGGTGATGGCACAAGCCCTATTTCTACAACATTTACACCACTATCATTTAGTCCTTTAATTAAAGCTTCAGTAAGTTCATTAGAATGCAATCTTGCATCCTTTCCAACTGTTACCCAAACATTAGAAATATCCTTTATTTTTGGCAAAATATCAGCAGAATATGCTTTTCCGACACAATAAAAAAGTTCTTTGCAAATGCCTTGACCAACTATGCCTCTTATATCATTTTTTCCGAAAACAGATTCATCAAAAGTAAAATTCATTATTTGTACCTTTCAAAAATAACTTTACTAAAATTATACAATACTAATAATTGATTATAAAGTTTTAAAAAAAGAATCCGGCAATTTTTAAAGTTGCCGGATTCTTCTTATATTTTTTTGTATTAATTATTCAATTGTAAAGTCAGGAGCGCCAAACATTCCTTCAATTTCTTCCAATATTGCAGATGGCTTTCTTGCATTATTTTTAGCAGAACGTTTTCTTTCCAACTCTTGCTCTTCCGAAGCATGGCTTAAGTGATAATATCCCGTACCGGCAGGTATTAATCTACCAATAATTACGTTTTCTTTTAAGCCTCTGAGCATATCTTTTTTACCTTCAACCGCAACTTCTGTAAGAATTCTTGTTGTTTCCTGAAAACTTGCAGCAGATATGAAGCTCTCTGTATTTAAGCTGGCTTTTGTAATACCAAGTAAAACAGAGGTATAAACAGCAGGAGTTTTGCCATTTTTTATCATTTCAGCATTTTTAGCTTCAATCATAGC
>JAQUYY010000105.1 GCA_028691575.1 Candidatus Gastranaerophilales bacterium | reverse complement strand
CATTCCACATAGTATTCCCGGAATCAGGATTTTTGACTGATAAGAATTTTTCTCAAACTGATTAATTACATAAAAAACAACAGCCGAAGCAAAAAAACTTGAAACAATATCAACATTCATATACCCCGCCGAATGAAAACAAAACAATGGGGATAAAGATAAAATTATTGGCACAAGGATATATAAAAGATTTTTTTTATAAATTTTAACCGCTAATTTAGTAATAAAAATTATTATTCCCACAGAAAATAGTGAAAACATGAATTTAGTAAAAAATATAACCGACAAATCATTATAAAACGGGTAATTTACAGGATCATACTGAATCGTATTCGAAAATATTGATGCAGGATTTAATAATAGAGAGCCTAAAAACATAAATAAAGTCGAAAAATATATGGGCAATGATGGGTAATTAAAAAAATGCGGATTAAAGTCGCCCAATTTAATAATTTTTTCGGCAGATTCCGTTAAAACCCTTTCATCTACCTGAAGGTAAAATGGCAACGCATTTATTATCAATCTGGTTTTTAAAATTATTCCGATTAAAAGAATAGAAATAAACCAATATATGAATTTCTTATTACTTTGCATAAATATTTTCCATATTCTTTTATTAAAAATTATATTAAATTTGTACAATTAAAACAACTTTGCTAAAATATCTTTATATATGGGAGTATCAAGAAAGCATGATTAAGGATTTTGCCGAACTTTTAAGAGTTCAACAATATGTAAAAAATTTATTTTTGTTCTTGCCGATGTTTTTTGCTATGGAATTAACAGATTTTAATATTCTTCTGAAAGTTTTTTTCGGATTTGTTTCATTTTGCTTGATAGCAAGCAGTGTCTATATTTTAAACGATATAAATGATATAAAAGTAGATAAAAAACATCCTTTAAAAAAGTTCCGCCCGATTCCTGCCAGAAAAATATCAATTAGAAATGCCTATATTGTTTTTGCTATATGCCTTTTATTAGGCGGATTAATTGCGGTTAATCTGTCATTGAATTTTTCTCTGATTCTTGCAGGATATTTTTTGATAAATGTATTTTATTCTATTAAACTCAAAAATCTTTCGATTATAGATTTATTTATTGTTGCGATAGGTTTTGTTTTAAGGATTTTTGCAGGCTCTTCATTAGCAGGAATTATAACTTCTAAGTGGATTATCATTATGACTTTCTTGCTGGCTCTGTTTCTTGCATTGGCAAAAAGACATGACGATTTAATTCTTTATAATAACGGAAGAATTGTTAGAAAAAACATATCTCAGTACAATTTAACATTCATAAATGTCTCAATGGCAATAATGGCATCAATTGTACTTGTGACATATATTATGTACACTGTATCACCTGAAGTTATTGCGCAATTTGGCTCAGGAAATATTTATTGGACAGCTTTCTTTGTATTAACAGGTATTATGAGGTATTTGCAAATAACTTTTGTCGAAGAAAAAAGTGTTTCGCCAACTAAAATCTTTCTATCGGATAAATTTATTCAATTTTCGCTTTTAGGTTGGATTTTGACATTCGCAATTTTAATTTATTAAGGAATTTTATGAAAAAAATAATGCTGATATACCCCCCGGGAGGGCTTTATCAAAGAGGAGAAGACCGATGCCAGTCAAATGTCAAGTCTTCAACTGCTACATCAATTAGAGCAGCAAATGACCTTGCATATTGTGCTGCTATTTTACAAAATAAAAACTATAGCGTCTTTGTCAGGGATTATCAGACTGAATTGCTAAAATTTGAAGACCTTTTAGATGATTTTCAAGCGTATAATCCGGATGTTTTGTTTGTCAGCATCACAAATGCCACAATTTTTGATGATATTGAAATTATGGGCAAATTAAAAAAAATTATGCCAAATTTAGTTGTAATCTTGAAAGGTGCTATTTTTTACAATCCCAATGAGGAGATATTAAATGCTTTAAATCTAACTTCCATTGACTATCTCATCGGCGGAGAATGCGAATTTATTATTGATAAATTAATTAATTCTCATTTTGCCAATCAGAAAAATATTGATGAAATTAACGGCATTTTGTACAAAAAAAATGAAAAATGGATAAAAACGAAATTTAATTGTTGGGAAGAAAATTTGGATTCTCTGCCTTTTCCGAATAGAAGCCTTTTGAAAAATGAGCTTTATATAAGACCTGATACGGGTGAGGCTCAAGCTACAATCGTTACTTCAAGAGGATGCCCTTCCGCTTGCATTTTTTGTGCTACACCTTTTATTTCGGGTAAAAAAGTTCGCTTTCGCTCTGCACAAAATATTTTTGAAGAAATTTTAGAATGCTATCAAAAGTATAAAATTAAAAATTTTTTCTTTCGCTCAGATACATTCACTATAAACAAAGATTGGACAGAAGAATTATGCAATTTAATCATAAACTCTGAATTAAACGGCAAAATTAATTGGGTTGCAAATTCCAGAGTAAAACCTTTCAATGAAAAATTGCCTCAAACTATGAAAAAAGCAGGCTGCTGGCTTATTGCATTTGGCATAGAAACAGGAGATGAGGAAACTTTAGAGAAAATTCAAAAAGGAGCTTCCATAAACGATGCGATTAATGCAATTAAGTGGTCAAAAAAAGCAGGTTTGAAAACTTACGGATTCTATTTAATCGGATTTCCCTGGGAAAACGAAAAGCATTTGAAAAATACCCATAATCTAATGTTTAAGCTTGATACAGATTTTCTTGAGCTTCATATTGCACTGCCTTTTTACGGAACAAAATTATACGAGATTTCAAAAAATGAAAGTTTAATTAAAAATTCTACATTAGGAATTGATTATTTTTCTGCAAATAATGATGGGACACATTTTTTAACTACGTCAAAACTGGATGAATTTCGTCGAAATACCCTGCTATTATATCATTTACGCCCACATTACATTGCAAGAAAACTTATAAATGCAGGACTTAATTACAAAATTTTATCGAACTATTTTAAATATGGATTAAATTTAATTTTTAACTGTTTAAAAAAATAAGCGAGCTTGTTTTCTCGCAGAGCTCGAAAATAAAAAAGCCTGCATATTGCAGGCGATAAAGTAAGAGGATATTTTTAAGAGGATTTTTTCTAATTAGCCTGAAATTGCTTCGACTAATTTATCAGTTAACTTGCCTTCTCCGGATAACCAGCTGAATTCATCTCCAACAAGGCTAATTAGTCCTTGTCCATAAAGATTTTTGTAAACTGAGTTAACTTCTTTTAAGTATTCAGAATTTGAATTATTTATAATATCTTTAAATGTACTTGCATCTGTACCTGCATTGAAATCCCAGTTTGCAGAAAATAGTCCGCCATTTGTTGGATTTGCAGCATCATAGAGGGCAATTGCAGCACATTCCGGTGAAACCATGGCTCCTTTATTTAACAGATCAAGTGCTTCACCTTCTCTAAATGAGAAACTTTCTCTAATGTCAGCTCTTAATTTATTGGCACTGCCGTATTGTTGTCCATATATTAATTCAACAGCTGCTATTTCTTTTGCATCAAGATCTTTTAAAACATCTAATACTTTGCTGTTTCCACTTGTTCCTGAAATCCAACCTTTTTTGTCCAACAATTCTTTTACCATTTCTGCTGTTTCATACAAATCCTGGCTGGCTTTTGTTCTACCTGAGGTTAATAATTGAATTTCTTGCATATCTTGAATTATTTTTTGTTCAGCAGGATTAATATTATTTTGTTCTAATTGAGATACTATTCCGCTGTTTGCAATTTCATTTTGAGTTTGATATTGATTATTCAATATATCTTGCACTTCGTTGCTAAAACCGTATGTATTGCCAAAAATTCCGCCGGATGAATAACCGCCATAACCCGCACTTACGCCCGGGGTCATAATAGAAGTTCCCGTAGCGGAGTTGTAATTTTGAATTTGAGCATTGTTAAACCCGTTTGCAATTCCTTGCATATTGGCATAAAAATTATCGTAACTTTGTACTGCTAGACCTTCGCCCATTCCCGTATCCTCCGTATAATAAAATTAATTTATCCCTGAATATTATTTCCCTTATCTTAATAAAAACAATCAAGCTGAAATAATTGCTCAAATTTAGTAATTTTTGTTAACATTTATTAATAAAATAGTCAAAACCGAGTTATATTCTTAAAATTAAATTTGTTTAAAAATAAACTGTTTGTGAAAAATTTTTGCTTATAATAAAATAATTGGTAATGAAGATTATAAATAAGGAAATAATTGTGAGTTTAACTTTTCAAGAATTAATACATAATTTAAATAAATATTGGTCTGATTATGGTTGTTTAATTCAGCAGCCGTATGATATTGAAAAAGGTGCCAGTACAATGAACCCCGCAACTTTTTTGCGTGTTTTAGGACCAGAACCTTGGAATGTTGCAATGGTTGAGCCTTGCAGACGCCCAACTGACGGCAGATATGGCGAAAATCCTAATAGACTTCAGCATTATTTCCAGTATCAAGTAATTTTAAAGCCGTCTCCCGATGATGCTCAAGATATTTATTTAAAAAGTTTAGAGTCAGTAGGTATAGATTTATCAAAACATGATGTTCGTTTTGTTGAAGATAACTGGGAATCACCGAATCTTGGTGCAGCAGGTGTTGGTTGGGAAGTTTGGCTTGACGGGATGGAAGTTACACAATTTACATATTTTCAGCAATGTGGCGGATTAGAAATTAAACCTGTTGCTCTTGAATTGACTTACGGCTTAGAGCGTCTAGCGATGTATATTCAGAATGTAAATAGTGTTTATGATGTTATGTGGAATAAAAACGTAAAATACGGAGAAATTTATCATAAAAATGAAGTTGAGCAATCAACTTACAATTTTGAAAAATCCACTCCTGAAATTTTGTTCAAACTTTTTGACATGTATACCGATGAAGTGAATAATTGCTTAGAGCAAAATCTTGTCATGCCGGCATATGACTATATTTTAAAATGTTCTCAGACATTTAATTTGCTAGATGCCAGAGGTGTAATCAGTAAGGATGAGAGAACAAATTATATTAACAGAATAAGAAAAATGGCTCATGGCGTTGCAAAAATTTACGTTGAACAACGAAAAGAAATGGGCTATCCATTGCTTATCAAATAAATTCAATAATCATGGAAAAAAATTTTAAAGATTTATTAAGTTTTTAAATCTTTATGATAAAGATAATACATAATTTACAAAAAAGAGATTAGAAAATATTTTCTAATCTCTTTTAAATTTGATTATTATTTAATTTTTCTATTGTGCATATTCGAATCAGACGTCATCAACTTTATGTGTATTTCCGAAAATGTCTGTGTATGAACTTTGTTGACGGTGTTGGATTTTTCCATTTTCGTCCACTTCTTCATAGCCGGCTACGTCTACTTTAGAAATTCCGCCTAAGCCTTCTAGCTCTGTTACGTTATCTCCGGAAATCAAACCAAGGCTGATTCCTTCAAATTCTTCAAATGCTTTGCTTAATGCTTGTATGTCCACAAATCCGTCTTCGATTACGTTTATTCCGGTTAGTTTTTCAGCTTCTTCAGCAATTATTCTTAATGCTTCAAAACCGTTAGCTGCACCGATTTTTTCACCTGTGAACGGGTTAATAGTTTGGTCACCAAATACTTCTGTACCATCTATGATGCCATCGCCGTTTAAATCACCCATTGATAACATTTTATCACCACCGGATGCAGCACCGTCAGCTTTTCCGTCACCATTGATGTCTACGCCGATTCCGTGTTCTGCTTCAACTCCGTCGCCGTCCATATCAAAGATTAATGGTGAGCCCGTCCATTGATTACCATTACTGGTTGTTGTTTCTGTTGTCTCGCTTTTAATTGTTCCTGTTTTTTCATATGTTGTTTTTGTTTCTATTATGTGAGCAATATCTTTGTTATTTAATACTGCGTTAAAGCCTTCTATTTCTATTTCTACACCATTATTTATAGTAGCATTTTCTTCATCGTCATATTCTGCTACGGTATCTACTTGTTTTATGTTTGTTTCTACATCATCGTCATTTAAAACAGGTTCTGTACTGCTTATTGTTGCATTTACTGTTGATGATCTGTAAAGGTTATTGCTGCCATTTTCAACTGCTACGATCGCAATATATGCATATCCTGTTGCTGTTTGACTATCGCCGCCTCTGCCGTGTGGGCTGTTTCCTCTATCGGCTCTGATGAAATTTGAGTATATATGATAATTTCCATCTGAAGCTAGTGCAATAAATATTGTATCATCTGTTGTTGCTCTTGATGTTGTGCTTCCGCCTGCTACAAATGCTCCTGCCAATGTTCCGTCTAGTGCTGCATTCATTGCATCTATTTCTGCTTGATCAACTCCCAGTTGTCTTGCTACATTTTCAAAATTTGTCGGATCTGATTGTACCAATGTTGAAGACTCACTAATTTCTGATATTTTTACATCTTCTGTTTCTGTATTATCAATGGTGACATCTAGATCATCTAGATTATTTGTAACATTGTGTGTTGAAACTACATCTAATTTTAATTTATTATCAGCACCGATTGAAATATCTGCACTTTTTA
>JAQUYY010000104.1 GCA_028691575.1 Candidatus Gastranaerophilales bacterium | reverse complement strand
ATGCATTTGATGTTATATTTGCATTAAAAATGTCTTTTCCTACTATATTAGGTTTTTTAAATCCATTGATATCAATATTCATCCCGGCACATCTTGTATAATCACCAACAGGATTACTGCAATTTACAGATTTTGACCACAACACCAATAAAACGCCATTATTTAATATTAATCCCGGCTTATTGTTATTTGTCCCGTTTGTTCCATTTAAAAAATGCCAATTATTTGCTTCATGCCAACATCCATCTGCTGTAGAATCTGAGCATTCTTTTATGATATTTAATTTTTCTGCAAATGCATTTTTAACATCAGTATTATGTTCAAAAAATCCATTTAAGCTTCCACCGTTATTAACAACGATCAATTGTGTTACCTGAGATAAATCTGCATAAATCTTTTTCCACTTTGCTTTTAATTCTGCATCGCTTGTTGTGCCAAATAACATTGGTGTAACTATTGAGGCAATTATTCCGATTATTGCTATTACTATCAATGTTTCAGCCAGGGTGAATCCAAGCTTCCTGATAAATTTATTCTCGGATTCTTGAATTTTTTTTAGCATGATTTTTGTCCTTATTTCTAAAATATAAAATTATTATATAATTAAATTTCTTAGAGAGCATCAAGTAAATATATTAATTTTTATAGCCAAATTCTTTTAGGGCAGAATCCTTTTTGCGCCAGTCTTTTTTAACTTTGACAAAAACTTCTAAAAATACTTTTTTCTCAACAAGCTCTTCTAATTCAACCCTGGCTTCAGAGCCTATTTTTTTTAACATTTGCCCATTTTTGCCTATAACAATACCTTTTTGAGAATCATGCTCAACATAGACTGTAGCTGCAATTTTATCCATAGTTTTAGTTTCTTCAAATTTATCAATGACAACGGCAATACTATGAGGGATTTCGTCTCTTGTATTAATCAGAATTTTTTCTCTGATAATTTCTTCCGCAATTGTTCTTACATTTTGGTCAGTGACCTGATCTTCAGGGTAAAATGGTTGTCCTTTAGGAAGTTTTCTGAAAATATTTTTTAATAAACTATCAATATTTCTTCCTGTTTTTGCTGAAATTTTTACAATCGGCGGAATATTTTCACCAAAAAGTTTTTTATAAGCCTCAATATTTTTATCTCTTAAATCGATATTTTTTATCATATCAGATTTATTAGCAACTAAAATAACTTTTTTTTCACAAGCCAAAAGATTTTCAACAATCCAATTATCACCAACACCAGGAGGATCGGTTACATCGACAAGAAATAAGACCACATCGGCATCGGGAATAGCAAATTTTGTCTCATCTAAAAGGAATTCACCCAATTTATGCAAGGGCTTATGAACTCCCGGAGTATCGATAAACACAATCTGTCCTTGAATTTCACCTTCACTTTGTGTATAAACACCTTGGATTCTTTTTCTTGTTGTTTGAGGTTTATCGCTTGTAATTACTATTTTTTGTCCTAAAATTTTATTTAATAAAGTTGATTTGCCAACATTTGGACGACCTACAATAGTTACAAACCCTGATTTATAAGTCATTATCCTGCACCATTTCCGTTTCTTTCTTGTTTATCAACAAAAACGCCTTCTTTTTTTTCAAGTAGAAGTCTTACGATTTTATGACCATCCATACTTAAAACTTTGTATCTGATATCATTGTCTTCAATTATATCGCCGGTTTCAGGCTCTCTTCCCAATAGCACGAAAACATATCCGCCAACTGTCTGAAAATCTTCAGTAGGAAGGTCTCTACCGAATCTTTCGTTAAAATCTTCTATATCTAGCTTGGAAATTATATTCAATGTTTTTTCGTTTACTTTTATCAATTCAGGAATCTGGACATCAAATTCGTCCCAAATTTCGCCGACAATTTCCTCGATGATATCTTCTACCGTTACAATACCTGCAAGTCCGCCATGTTCATCTACAACGGCAGCTATTTGAGCTTTTTTGGCATTGAATTCGCTCAACATATCGCTAATAGACTTGTTTTCGGGAACAATTATTAAGTCTCTGACTAAATCACGTATAGAAACATTTATTCCCTTTTTAACAACTCTCAAAACGTCTTTAGCGTTAACAACACCTAAAATGTTATCTATATTATCTTCGTAAACAGGAAGTCTGGTATGTCCTGAAATTGTAATTAAATTAACCAATTCGTCGATTGAAGATGAAACTTCAATAAAATTGACTTCTGTTCTTGGAACCATAATTTCATACACAACAGCCTCTGTAAAATCAAAAAACTTTGAAAGCATTTGCGCTTCATTAGGTTTTAAAATTCCTAAATCTTCTCCTTCTTTTATAATATTTTCAAGTTTTTCATTCCAATTATCATCAACATCATCAGCTTGCATTTCAATAGTGACATGGGAAATATTCTTAATTTTAGATTTAATTTTTTCTTCTAATTTATTGGCAATATCATCAGCATCTTTCATTTGAGTTTCAGGATCTACCTCAATTTTCATATTGACAATTAACCCTGAAGATCCCATGTCCATTGTTTTTAAATCATGAAGATGAGTTACTCCATAAGATTTTGTTGCTATTTCTCGGATTAATTTTTCTGTTTGCGGACCGGCTGCCGCCCCTGTTAAATAATTGACATTTTGCTTTATCAGGTAAATAGCAAGAGCAAAAAGTATACAGCCGATTATAATTGATGCAATAGCATCAGGAAGATAAGCTAAAGATTGCGGAAGCACAAATTTGCTTATAGAAAGAGCAACAAGAGCGATTATTACACCGCTAAGAGCCGCTGTATCTTCGTACCAGACAAATTTTGTTGTTGCACTTTTGATTTTTTTAATATATTTAAATGATTTAAAAAATGCCAGAAACGGATTTTTAACCTCAATTTCAGCTTCTTCCAAAACCGCAAGACTTGCGCTTGTGAGTGCCCACATTTCAAATAATATGCTTATAATAAGAATCAATGCCGTAAGGTGATAATGTTTTAACAGCTCTAAAACTTCGTCATGATGATAAAACATTCTGTCAAAACCATTATAAATTGATACTGTAGTACCAAACAGCATAAATATACAAGCAAAAAGCGTCCAAATATTAGCTTCAAGACCATAGCCATACGGATGAAGCTTGTCTGCAGGCTTGTTTCCTCTTTTTAAGCCAACTATCAAACAAAGACTGTTAAAAGCATCTACGCCCGAATGGATTGCTTCTGCAAGCATTGCCGTACTTCTGCTAAAAAACCAGGATATAAGTTTTATAAGAGCTATTCCGATATTTGCAACAAATGCGCGCCAAACAGCCATTTGCGATGATATATTTTCTTTATTAATCGGTTCGATTTTTTCTATTCTAAGTCGGTGAGAACTTTCGGGGTCTAATGGGCTAAACGAGTCAGATGACATATTTTTCCTTTATTTGAGTAATTAAATTTTTTTAAACAATATTTATTATACACCATATTATAACAAAATGCTATAAATAATATTAAAATTTGCGAAAATTAGACTTTTTATTATTCTATTCGTAAAGATATTTTGCAGCACAGCCGCGACCTGTATTATCTGTTTCAGTTGATCCTTCTACACAAGTTGTTGACGGATCAAGATAGTCTCTTGCTCCTACAGGAATGATGCTATTGGTTATAATATTAATATAATATATATCTTTCCCTATCGTATTTGGTTTTTTAAATCCATTTACGTCAACAATAATTTGTCCGCACCTGCTATATTCTCCAATGTCATCATTACAACTTGAGTTATCAATTCGAAAATAAATTAAACAGCCATTATTTAAGATTAAAGCCGGATTAGTACTAGTACCAAGTGTTGTTCCATTTAATCTATACCAAAGAGAATGCCAGCAACCTTCTGCACTTCCTCCAGCTCCTGTTCCTCCCCATGTTGAAGAAGTACCGGAACAGTCTTTGATAATATTTAATTTCGATGCAAATGCGTTTTTTAAATTCTCACTACCAGCATTATCTCCAGGAAAAGCTCCGGCTAAACTTCCGCCATTGTCGGCAATTATCATCATTGTTGCTTGAGATAAATCAGAATATTGTTTTTTCCATTTTGCTTTTAACTCAGCATCGCTTGTTGTGCCAAATAGCATTGGTGTTACGATGGAGGCAATTATTCCGATTATTGCAATGACTATTAATGTTTCGGCAAGAGTAAAACCTATTTTTTTCATAAAAACTCCTATTCTTAAATTTATAAAAAATATAACATATTTTTTCTTTTAAATCAAATAAAAAGAGCGATTAATCGCTCTTTTTATTTTAATTATGGATATAATCCCCTTAATCTCTTGGCTTCAGCGACTCTGCCTACTCCAATTATCATCGCTGCTGTTCGTGCATCAATTTTTTTAGTCAGAGCAAGTTGATAAACATCTTCAAAAGCTTTATCAATTAGAGTTTTTAGCTTTTTAACAACCTCATCTTCTTCCCAGAAAAGCCTTTGAATATCCTGCACCCATTCAAAGTATGAAACAGTTACACCACCTGCGTTTGCAAGAATTGATGGAATGATAAATATATCTTTTTTGTTTAAAATCTCGTCAGCATCAGGAGTTACAGGACCGTTTGCACCTTCTGCAAGTATTCTACACTTGATTCTGTCTGCATTTTTTCCTGTAATAACATTTCCAATAGCACAAGGTGCTAAAATATCACATTTTAGCTCTAAAAGCTCTTCGTTTGTAATAACTTCGGAATCTTTAAATCCTCTAACTGTTTTATTTTCAGCTACATATTTTTCTAATTCGTCAATATTTAAACCGTTTGGATTATATATACCGCAATAAATATCGCTTACTGCAATGATTTTAAACCCTTCTTTATATAAATATCTTGCTGTAATTGCACCAACATTTCCAAATCCTTGAACAACAACCGTAGGTTGGGAATATTTTGTTTTTATTTTCTCTAATGCTTTAAGCACAGTAAAAGCAACTCCTCGACCTGTTGCTTCTGTCCTTCCAAGAGAGCCTCCAAGACCGATAGGTTTGCCTGTAACTACTCCCGGTATGGCATATCCGTGATAATTACTGTAAGTATCCATTAACCAAGCCATTGTTTGTTCATTCGTATACATATCAGGTGCAGGAATATCTTTTTCAGGTCCAATCATCGGCAAAATTTCAGTTGTATATCTTCTTGTAAGTCTCTCCAATTCACCTTCAGACATTTGTGCAGGATTACAGTCAATTCCCCCCTTCGCTCCTCCGAAAGGCAAATTCATCAAAGAACATTTCCAGGTCATCCACATAGCAAGAGCTGCTGTTTCTCCTAAATCAACTCCGGGATAATACCTAATGCCACCTTTTGAAGGTCCCATTGCCAAATCATGCTGTACTCTGTATCCCATAAAAGTCTTTGTTTCCCCGTTATCCATTCTGATTGGAACTGAAACAATCAAAGATTTACGGGGGAATTTAAGCCTTTCAATAATTCCGGAATCAACATTCAAATGCTTTGCAACATTGTCAAGTTGTTGCTGAGCCATTAAAAAAGTCGGTGTTAAAAGTTCCTTCATATGTTTGCACCTTTTCAAAATATCTTATACACTATATATTATAGTAGTAATTTAAAAATAAAGGAATAACTTAATAATGGTTAAAAAATGTCCCTTTAACAAAGAAGATTGTACGGCTGAATGTGCCATGTATATTGCACCCGACGATCTTAATGAAACCGTAAAAAACAAACTTGTAAGTTTAGGTGTCTTAATATCTCGAAATGAAGGCATTTGTTCTTTAAAAAACATTGCGCTAAGCCTTGATAGACATATGTTTGAAAACACTTCCGTCGGCACATTTATGAAATGAAGAAATTTAGAAAAAATATCATAGAAAAATTAACGCTAAACGGCATTGAACTTCAAGAAGCCGTTATTGAAGCTGATTGGATTTTTCAAAAAATTACAGGTATTTCGAAAAAAGATATTTTAATAAATCCCGAAATTGCTATAATTAAAAAACAAAAAGAAAAAATTGATGAATTAGTACAAGAACGAATTTTAACCAAAAAACCTATTCAATATATTTTAAAAGAAGCATTTTTTATGGGTGAATACTTTTTTGTTGATGAAAATGTATTAATTCCAAGACCCGAAACCGAAATTCTTGTAAATAAATCTGTCGAAATAATAAAAAAACTGAACAAAAATCCTTCTATTGTTGATATTGGGACAGGCTCAGGCTGTATCTCATGCATGATAGCTAAATTAACAGGCAAAAATATTTTTGCTGTCGATATTTCTGAAAAAGCTCTTAAAATTGCTAAAAAAAACGCTAAAACAATTGGCGTTAAAGATAAAATAACTTTTTTAAAATCAGATATTTTATCAAATGTTTCCAATAAATTTGATTTGATTATTTCAAACCCGCCATATATTCCAATTAGTCAAAAATCTAATCTTCAAGTGGAAGTATCAATGCATGAACCTGATTTAGCTCTTTTTGCATATGATACAGACGGAATTTCTTTTTATGAAAAAATCATTAAGCAATCAAAACAAAAATTGAACCCTAATGGCTATATAGCTTTTGAAACAGGAATAAATCAGGCAAATAAAGTTAATCAGTTTCTTTTATCTGCAGGATTTTCAAACA
>JAQUYY010000103.1 GCA_028691575.1 Candidatus Gastranaerophilales bacterium | reverse complement strand
ATAAAATTCCCTTGCACCATAAGGTATTAAAGCGTTTAAAGTTATATTTGCAGCAAATATGTCTTTTCCTACAATATTTGGTTTTTTAAATCCATTCACATCTACACCTATATGTGCACACCTTGTATAATTTCCTGATGGGGAGCTACAATCTGATTTATCAATATAAAACTGTACAAAACTGCCATTATTTAAAATTAATCCTGGACGAAGATCATCTCCCATTTCTATACCATTTAAATAGTTCCAACTAGCAGTACCACTATGCCAACAACCCTCAGCGCTTATTCCACCTCCACTACCACCGTATACAGCAGTTCCTGAACAATCTTTTATTATGTTTAATTTTGATGCAAATGCATTTTTTAAATCTTCACTTCCTGTCGCATCTCCGGGGAAAGCACCTGCTAAAGTTCCGCCATTATCTGCAACTATCATCATTGTTGCCTGAGATAAATCTGAATATTGTTTTTTCCACGCTGCTTTTAGTTCAGCATCACTTGTTGTACCAAATAACATCGGTGTAACTATTGATGCTATTATTCCGATTATTGCGATTACTATTAATGTTTCGGCTAAAGTAAAACCTGCTTTCTTTTTAAACATTTATTATTGTCCTATACTTTTTCTAACAAAGTTGTAATAGGTTAATATTTGAGAAATATCAATAATGTAAACAAAAAACCGACATATCTAAAATGTCGGTTTTTTATTTTAATAAATACTTAATATTATTTTATTTTCATATTTTTTTGGATATCTTTTTTGGCACTTTCTAAAGATTTAATTTTTTTGTTAATTTGTTTTAAATATCTTTTTAGTTGTCTTCTTTCTTCTTTTACTCTTTTATATTGAATATCAACTTGATTATATTGAGCTTTTACGTTTGCATGTTGTCTTTTGACATCCATTTGGGCTTGTGTTAGTTGTTCTACGGCTTGTTGCAACATATTTGATGAATTATACATCGGCATATTTAAATTATATGTATTACCAACGGGAAGTTCTGATGAGTTTGGCTGAACCATTGGAACTGAAGGCAATTGAGAAACAGAGCCTCCGGCTGCATCTATTTGCGGTAAAGGTGTTAAGCCATCTGCATAAACACTTGTTTGTAAACAAAAAGCTAATGCAATTACTGATGTTAAAACCATTATTTTTTTATTAACCATTTTTCTTTCTCCTCCAATTATTCCTTCTAACATATATTATGTATCTATTAAATTATTTTTGTCAATTATATTAAGTAATTTTTCAGGTTTGATTTCTAGCATGCATTGGGTATATTCTTCATTTTTTGTCAAATATTTGCATTTTCTTCTGTTGCAAGGAATACATGCCCTTTCTCCTTTTGCAGTAAAAGCTTTTGTTCCGTATGGTCCTGTTCTTGATATAGGTGCTGCTCCATAAAGTCCTATTGTAGGGATATTTAATGCTGTTGCAATATGTAAAGGTCCTGTATCTCCTGAAATAACAACTTTACATAAAGACATTAAAGCTGCGCTTGTAGCTATATCTGATTTTGCACAAAAATTTGTAACAAACGGCAAATGTTCCAATTGTTGCGTTGCTTTCAAATCTTCTTTTGCTCCGGTTAATATAATTTGACATTGATATTTGCTAATCAATTCCGTTGCCAGATTTTGCCAGTTTTTTATCGGCCATCTTCTACCCTGTCTTGTCGGGCTTGTGCCAATGTTTAAGCAGACCAGAGGTTTATTTATGTCTTTTACCAATTTTTTTGCTTCCTCTGTTTTTTCTTGAGGCAAAAATATTTCCAGATTTTCAGGAAGTTTTATATCTTTAAAAATAGGCAATGCTGTTCTCCAAAAATTTTCAACGGCATGATATTTAAATAATTTTTTGTAAACCAAATGCCTTTTAGCACCTGTCATTAAGCAAAAAAACTTTATTCTTATTGAAGGTTGTAAATTTATACATAAATCATATTTTTCTTTTCTTAATTCTTTTGCAAAATTAAATAAATATTTATAAGACTTAAAATTATTGTTTAAAATCCATAATTTATTTAAATCTCTATCATTTTCAATTAATAAAGAAGGTGCTTTTGTTGTAGCGTAATGGATTTTAACATTTGGACAGGCTTTTTTTATAGACTTAAAAAGAGCCGAAGAATGTACAACATCTCCAATTGCTCCAAGTCTTACGATTAATATTTTTTTTATTTTGTCTGTTTGCATCGTTTTTGCCTGAAATTTTATTTTCTTTTTCTTTATAATAAACTAATAATATATTTAGTCAAAATTATTAAAGGTATTCCTATGAAAATTTCTGTAATTACCGTATGTTATAATTCTGAAAAAACAATCGAAAGAACAATTTTAAGTGTAATAAATCAAACATATTCAGATATTGAATACATAATTATTAACGGAAATTCTACGGATAAAACTCTTGATATAATTGAAAAATATAAAACAAAAATAGCAAAAGTCTTAACTGAAGACGATAAAGGGATTTATGATGCAATGAATAAAGGTAATAGATTGGCAACCGGTGATTATATAATCCACTTAAATTCTGATGATAAATTGCATGATAATGATGTAATAGAAAAAATTGCTAAATTTGCCCAAAATAATCCGACAGATATTATTTATGGGGATTTAGTTTTAAAAAATGAAAATGATAAAACTTTTCTTAAGGTTCAAAATCATTTAAACAAGCTTTATTTGTATAAAAATACCCCTTGTCATCCAACTATATTTTTCAAAAAAGAAATTTTACAAAAATGTGAAAATTTTGACTTGAAATATAAAATAGCAAGTGATTTTGATCTTATTTTAAAAGCATTTCTTAAGCATAAAGCTACATATAGCTATAGTAACATTCCGATTAACATTTTTAGTACAGGCGGAATTTCTTCTTCTGAAAAATATTTAAAAACACAAGATTTAGAAAGAGATGAAGTCATTAAAACTTATTTCTCAAAATGGGAATATGTTTGTTATCCTTTTATTTCAAAATATTTCAGGAGTTTGAGTAAATTACCCGTAATTTCTTTTTTGTTTAGAATTTAAATTCAAAGAAATCATCTAAAAAGTTATTATTATGATTATTTCATAAAAAATACAGGCGAATCTATAACAAATGTTAATTATAGTAAGTAAAACTATTGATATTATTAAAAATTGAGAGATAATATAAGATGGGCTAATTTTAAAGCATGGCTCAACGAACTCCTATGAGGCAGAAAAATAAAATATTTTTTGCAATTAAACAATAATTTATATTAAAAAAATTTAATATAAATGGTGTTTTTGAGTAAAAAACAGCAATTATTTTGCTTCAGATGTTTTAAAGATTATGAAATAAGACTTATCAAAAAGGGATCATGAGATTGGGAAACAATCTAACTGTTAGGCAGAAAAGTTCATATACTCACTATGCAGATGCTCGTAAGTTTTCAAAAGCAAAGAAACAACAGGCATCATTTGGTAGTGTCGGTTTAGCTTCACAAGCAACTGCCGGATTTATGCAATGGATGCAAAATGCGGGATTTGTAGCAGAATTTACAATACAAGATATGTTGGGAACAAACTTCCCTAGAACAGCAAAAGGTTTAGATAGAAACAGGGAAGAAATCGGTCATCCTAACTATGCCGCAGCTACAGAAGCTGCTACTCGTGAATTTTTAACCGGTCCCAGCATGTTTCTTATTCCTATGGCGGTATTTGCCGTAACCCGAAAAGCATTCAAAGAAGCTTCGTTCATCCATTTAAATCCTCTAAAAAGATTTGGCAATAATTTTGAAAAAACTATATCATCAAGCACAGATGATGTTTTGAGAAATCCTGCGGAATTGAAAAAATCTTTCTACAATGATTTATTGGACAATATATTTAAAACAACTTTTGGCGAAGATTTTAAAATCAATAAAAAACCTTTCGTTAACGGGTTTTTAAAAATAGAAGAAGAAAAAGACAAATTAAAAAATATTAAATTTTATGACCGAAAAGCCAAAAAACAAGTAAAATCCACTATCGGTGAACAAGTCGGCATAATGCAAGAAATCATTTCTAAAATAAATAAAAATAATAGTAATAATTTTTCTGATGTTTATGGCGTTAAGTTGCCTTTTGGCGATAAAATAAATCCATACTCCATGAGATTTGACAGTTCATTTGTTGATGATGTTACAAAATATTCAAAAGATGTTGTAACCAAATTGTCCAATAATATAGCAACTAAAGCTGATAATATTACAGAAAAACTTTCTGAATATGCGTTAAAAACCGTAAAAAATATCAACTTAAGACGCTTGGGAGGACGAATGATATCTTCTCCATTGGCTTTAATCGGTACTTGTGCTTTTTGCTCAATAATTCCTAATTTGTATTCACGAAATGAGGAATTCCCGGGTTTAGACGGACTTGTTAAAAAAAATAATCAAAATACAGATAAAGGTGTAAAATTTTCAGGTATAAACACATCTTCAAATGCTTTTGACCAATTTACAAAAGTAAAAAATAAAGGAGGAGTTAAATAATGAAAATAACTTCTCTAATCAATAATATTAAGCCGCAAGCAGGAAAACTTCTTGAAAAAGCAGGTGATTTTGCAAGCAAAATCCCTGAAAAAACAGTTGATAGGTTCGATTTCAAAGGAGTTAACCCCTCTTTAGCTGTCAGTTCCTTGATATGTTATGGTTTTGTTTTGTTTCCAAGGTTGGCAAAAGCTGATTCAAGAGCAAATCATGTTGCTAAAAAAACCGGACAGCCAAAGAAAAGTGATGAAGTTAAAGAGATCTTATTAAGAGATGCAGTTACTATTACAACTATTTTATATGCATTTCCTCTAATGCAAAAATTATCATCAGCTTTTATTGAAAAAAGAACAGGTTTTGTATTAAGTCAAAGACCTAGAAATGATGTACCATTTGCAAAAAAAGTTATTGGTTTTTTGAATCCGTTTGATGAAAAAACTCATAAAAATTTACCTTTGGATGAGTTAGAAAAAATATATGGAAATATAAACAGTAAAAATACAATACTTCCTTTTTGTGATTATATAGACAAAAATAACGGCAGTTTAGGTAAAATATTTTCTCATCTTAACAAAGATGATAAAAATCTTTTAACCAGAATGTTAAGTGAAAATAATGGCGGAAAAGATATTGAGTTAAATAAAGCTACTAATAAACAAATAAAAGAAGTTTTAGAAATAGCTTTTGGTGATAAATCCAATTTATCAGAATCAGCTTGTAACTTGTTTACGGTTGGAAAAGAAAAATTAGCCAAGGCATTAAGTATGACTGCAAATCACCAAGGGTTAGTTGATGCAGGCAAAAAAGTTAAGAAAACAGCTATTCGAGCTCAAAATAATCTTATTCAAAATGCAAAAGCCTATAATAGCGTATTTGGTTTCCTCTCAATTATATTAATAATCCCGGGATTTTTAGGCTTTATGCTGCCCAATATTAATGAAGATAAGACAAAAGCCAGATATAAAGATCCGATCGATAAATTTGATAAAAATCCAACAAATTCTGTAAATTCAAATAATGTAAACTTTGAAAATTCTAAGAAAATTAATCAGGGCAAAGAAAAAGCTTTTGATAGGTTTTTAAAGAAATAAATTTATAAATATTCAAAAATCTCTACTTTGTAGGGATTTTTTGTGTTTAAATATAAATATAAATTTTCTTAAAGAGGACTGTTAAATGTATGATATCGCTGTTTTAGGAGCAGGGTCGGGCGGATATACAGCAGCAATTAGAGCTGCTCAATTAGGCGCAAAAGTTATTTTAATAGAAAAAGAAAATATTGGCGGAACTTGTTTAAATTGGGGCTGTATTCCAAGTAAGGCAACTATTGCATCTGCTGAAAAATATATACAGGCTAAAAAACTTTCAAAATTTGGTATAAATGCAGAAAATATTTCATTTGATTATTCGGTTGTTTCTAAAAGAAAATGGAGCGTCGTTGAAAAAATCAGAAAAAATCTTGAAAATTTAATCAAAAGCAATAACATCGAAATTGTTATGGGAGAAGGCGAAATTTTTTCTGATACTATTTTGAAAGTTAATGATAGAGAAATTTGTTTTAAAAAATTAATCATTGCGACAGGCTCAAAATGTACATCTTTAGGTAATCTAATGCCCGATAATGATTTTATATTTGATACAAACGGAATTTTGTTATTGGATGAAATTCCTGAAAATATTTTAATAGTAGGAAGCGGAGCAAGTGGAATTGAATGGGCAAGAATCTTTTCTTCCTTTGGGAAAAAGGTTGTTATAACTGAAATGGCAAATAGATTAGCTCCAATGTTTGATGTTTCTCAATCAGAGAGAATTGAAAGACTGTTTAAACGCAGCAGGGTTGAATTTTATAAAGAAACGGTCATCTCAAATATTGAAAATAAAAAAGTTACTCTATCAAATGGAAAAGTGTTAAACCCTGATATAATAATGCTTGCAGCAGGTCGAAAACCAAATTCTGATATAAAAGGGTTAAATGTCGAAAAGAATAAAGATTTTATCAAAGTTGACAGCAATTTAAAGACATCTAACGATAATTTTTACGCAATAGGTGATGTTACAGGCATTTTGCAATTGGCGCATGTGGCTTCACATCAGGCAGTTGCGG
>JAQUYY010000102.1 GCA_028691575.1 Candidatus Gastranaerophilales bacterium | reverse complement strand
GCGGAACAGGTGATAGAAGCGAGAGAATCAGGACGTATAATTTCCCTCAAGGCAGATTAACCGACCATAGAATCGGGCAAAATCTTAATGTAAAAACTGTTATTGAGGGGGATTTGGAAGATTTAATCAATCTTCTTGTTTCCCATGACCAAAAAATAAAATTAGAAAAACTTGCTCAAACTACGGATTAAAATTATCATAAACATATGTAAAGATATAATAAAAAAAGTTGTTATTTTTTAACAACTTTTTTGTTTTCTGAATTTATATTTTAAAGGAATAATAAAGAGAGGAAATTTAAATGATAAACAAAATACCAAGTTTTAACGGCAAGTTTTATGTAGTAGGAACAAAAAATCCTAATATAAAAGATCCTGAAATGGTTTTACAAACTGCAATAAAACAATCTTGTGATGCCGGAAATGAAATTATTGAACATTGTGAAAGAAATGGAATTCCTGTGTTTTTTGATGATTACACAATAGAATCGGCTGTTTTGCCACAATATAGGCATTTTATAACAAATAAACCATTAACTCTAGATGAAATACCGGAAGAAATAGTTGCGCATTCTATTTTAACGGATCAAGATGCAAAGGAATTTATTGATAAAACATCTGGAGCATACGCTATTTCTGACTTAAAAATTTCGAAAGAAAACAAGTTAGCCGCAGGTGATATATTAGAATCAATAAAAAAAGGAACTTTTGATTTTATAAATGGAGTTATAAATTCTGAAAAACCAAAAAATACACAAAAGAAAGGGTTTTTTGAGAGGTTGAAAGAAAGCAGGAATTAGCAATGATTATTACAAACAATATACAAAAAAATAATTTGAGTTAAAACACAAGAAAGTTATTTAATATAAAAACTTCAGCTGGTTTGAAATTTTTTATGAAATTTAAAGAAATTTAAAAAAATACTTGTCTTTTATTTTTCAGGTGTATATAATTATTATTGCAATGCGGGAGTAATTCAGTGGTAGAATGCCTCCTTGCCAAGGAGGATGTCGCGAGTTCGAGCCTCGTCTCCCGCTAATTTTAACTTTACGAATAAAATTGTTTGCTTATTTTCACTTACAAATTTGTGAAAATAGGTTTTTTTTTGTAATATATTCTATGTATTTTTTCATAAAAATTCGAAAAAATTTTAATTTTGATTTATAATTATTAAAATAAGAATAGCAATTTAGTATTATGTAATAAAAAGGATAAATAATGAAAGTAGACGTTCAAAAAAAAGAAAACAACTTTGTGCAGGTAAACATTGAAGTTGAAGCCGATGTAGCAACACAAGAATACAATAAAGCATGCCGTAATATTGGCATGAGTTTATCAATTCCGGGATTTAGAAAAGGCAAAGCGCCAAAAGCTATTATTGAAAAGCATGTCGGCATCGACAGAATACAAAGATCAGCTCTTGACAGTATTCTTCCAAAGGTTTTTGCAGAAACTATCAGCGAAAATAAGTTCGACATAATTACAGAGCCTATAATTGAGTCTTTCGATTTTGATTTGGGAAATCCCTTAAAAATCGTTGCAAAATTAGAATTAAGACCGGAAGTAAAACTAAAAGAATACAAAGGTATGCAGATAGAAGTTCCTGAATTTAAACTTCCTCAAGATTCTTTGGAAAAAGAATTTAAAGTTTTGGCAGAAAGATTTTCGAAATTTGAACCTGTTACAAGCAGAGCTGCAAGTGAAAAAGATGTTGTTGTAATAGATTTTGCAGGTTCTATTGAAGGAAATGCCATTAAAGGCGGAGCTGCTAAAAATTATCAATTAGATTTGGGTAACAGCACTTTTATTCCGGGATTTGCAGAGCAAATTGTAAATCATTCAATTGGAGAAGAATTTATAATTGAAGTTGCTTTCCCTGAAGAGTATCATGACAAAGATATTGCCGGAAAACCTGCTAAATTTGAAATTAAATTAAATGAAATCAAAGAAAAAATTGTTCCTGAAATTAATGATGAAATTGCTCAAAAAGTAGGTCCATTCCAAACAGTTGACGAATTAAAAGCAGATATTCAAAAATATTTAGAAAAAACTGTAAACAATGAAAATAAAAATAGAGCTCAAAAAGCACTTTTAGATAAGATTGTGGATGATGCAAAAGTTGAAATCCCAGATTCTATGGTTAATAGAGAAGCTAAAATTCTTATGGAAGAGATGCAAGAAAAATGTAAAACCCAGGGTCTTTCTTGGGAACAAGTTATTGAATCTCAAGGTCATGAAAATATGTGGAATAATTTAAGATCAGAAGCTTTTATCAGGGTTAAAAACAGTCTTGTTTTAGATGCAGTTGCAAAGGCTGAAAATATTACGGTTGAGAATAAAGATTTTGAAGAACAGGTTAAAAATCTTGCTCAAATGTATAAAACAGAAGAAAAAGCTATTTATAAGCAAATGTCACAAAACCCTTCAATTGCAAGCTCTTTAAGCCAACAAATCATGGCTCAAAAACTTAGTAAATTTATTGAAGAAAATAATACTGTTAAATTTGTAGAAGAAAAAATATAAAGAAAGGAACTTAATATGGGATTTGTACCGGTAGTTATAGAACAATCTAGCAGAGGTGAAAGGTCTTTTGACATTTTCTCAAGATTATTGAGAGAAAGAATTATTTTTCTCGGAACCGCTGTTGATGATATGGTTGCAAATTTAATTGTGGCACAATTGCTTTTATTAGATTCAGAAAATCCTGAAAAGGATATTATGTTATATATTAACAGCCCCGGTGGCAGCGTAACTGCAGGATTAGCAATTTTTGACACTATGCAGCATATTAGAGCTGATGTAAATACAATTTGTTTAGGTCAAGCAGCAAGTATGGGTGCATTCTTATTATCAGCCGGAACCCCGGGAAAAAGAATGGCACTGCCACATTCAAGAGTATTAATTCACCAACCTTTAGGCGGAGCTCAAGGTCAGGCTACTGATATTGAAATTCAAGCCGCTGAAATCGGTAGAATAAAAAGAACTTTAAACGAACTTTTGTCTAAACATACCGGACAATCTTTCAAAAAGATTGAAAAAGATACAGACAGAGACTATATTATGACTCCTCAAGAAGCTCTAGAGTACGGTATGATTGACAAAATCATAACTAAAGTAGAAAAATAAGATAACAGGAGAAATAAATGACGAAGAAAAATGATAGTCGCCTAAAATGTTCTTTTTGCGGAAAAACTCAGGATCAAGTTAAAAAATTGATTGCCGGACCTGAAGTTTATATTTGTGATGAGTGCGTAGAACTTTGTAATGAAATTCTTGATGAAGAATTTTTTGAAGAACAAGGGCAGGAAGAAAAGCCTACCGAAGTTTCTATGCTTGAAAATATTCCCAAACCGCATGAAATAAAAGAACATTTAGATCAACATATTGTCGGTCAGGACGATGCTAAAAAAGTTCTTTCTGTTGCCGTTTATAATCATTATAAAAGAATTAGCCATAATTCAAGCAAAAAGAAAGATTCTGATATCGAAATTCAAAAAAGTAATATTTTGCTTGTCGGACCAACCGGTAGCGGAAAAACATTACTTGCTCAAACACTTGCAAAGATGCTGGATGTGCCTTTTGCAGTAGCAGATGCAACTACATTAACCGAAGCAGGTTATGTGGGCGATGACGTTGAAAATATTCTATTAAGATTATATCAAAGTGCTGATTTTGATGCTTCAAAAGCTGAAAAAGGCATAATTTATATTGATGAAATTGATAAAATTGCAAGAAAATCTGAAAATCCAAGCATTACAAGAGATGTAAGCGGTGAAGGTGTGCAACAGGCATTATTGAAAATGATTGAAGGCACAGTTGCCAATGTTCCTCCTCAGGGTGGAAGAAAACATCCTCATCAAGAATTTATCCAAATTAATACAGGCAACATATTATTTATAGTTGGCGGAGCTTTCGTTGGTTTGGATAAAATAATTGAACAGCGTGTAGATGCAGGTGAAAAAATCGGTTTTGGCGCAAATAATTCAAAAACTAAGAGTGAAAAGGATTTTGAAGCTGCAAAAGTATTAAAACAAATGGCTCCGGATGATTTGTTGAAATTTGGATTGATTCCGGAATTTATCGGAAGAGTACCTATTTATACCGTGCTTGAGCCTCTTGATGAGCAAGCTCTTATAAATATTCTGACAAAACCTAAAAATGCTATTATTAAACAATATCAAGAATTGTTGAATATGGACAATGTTAAGTTAGAATTTGAAGAAGAAGCTATTAAATTAATAGCAGAGGAAGCTATTAAGAGAAAAACCGGCGCTAGAGCCTTAAGATCTATAGTGGAAGAGCTTATGCTTGATATAATGTATGTAATTCCATCCAGAGATGATATTGAATTATTTAAAATTACTTCTGATATGGTTAAAAAACGTGGAAATGTAGCAGAATTGCTCCTTCACCCTAAAGCCAAAAAACCAAAAGGTGAAATAGCTTAAGATTTAACTTTTCTTGTTATAAAATAATAAAGCGGAGAATTTACATCTCCGCTTTATGTCTGAAAATATACAAAAAGAGGATAAATTTTTAATGAATGAAATTAAAGAATCAACATATACACCCATTTTGACAATGAAAGATATTGTTTTATTTCCGCAGATGATGGCACCTATTTTTGTTGGGCGAAAACATTCTACGGTTGCCGTTGAAAATGCAATGCTTACAAAAGATCATGAAATAATTCTATTGGGACAAAAACAACCTGATATCGAAAATCCTACTGAAAACGATTTATACAAGGTGGGGGTATTGGCTAAAATCCCGCAGGTTCTAAGATTTCCTGATATGTCAATGAAACTTATTGCTGAAGGTATTTCAAGAGTTAAGGTAATTAAATTAATTAAGGATGAAGGTTATTTTAAATGTGAATACGAAGAATTAAAAGATAAAAAAGTTGAAGGAAAAGATGTTCAGGCTCTTCGAAATCTTACTCTTCAAAAATTTACGGAATATATTAAAAAAAGCACCAGGCTTGGTATAGAAAATTTATTGTCTTTTGACGAAATAACAGAAGCCGGAAGGCTTGCAGATATTATTTGCGCTTATTTGAATATAAAATCAGAAGAACGCCAAAAAATTCTTGAAATTTTAAATACTTTTGAAAGGTTAAAAGCAGTAAGCAAAATTTTATCAAGAGAAATTGAATTTTTATTTATTGAAGAAAATTTGCAGGAAAAAGTAAGTTATAAGCTTGGGAAATCCCAAAAAGAGTATGTTTTAAGAGAAAAATTGCGGGCAATTAAAGAAGAATTGGGCGTGGAGAGCGGAACTGATGAAGTTGATGAATTAAGAGATGATGTTGAGAAAATGGCTGCTCCTGACTATGTAAAGACAAAATTACAAAAAGAGTTAAATAAGCTTGAAGGAATGGGCATTTATTCTTCAGAAACCTCTGTTGTCAGAACTTATATTGATACAATAATGGAATTGCCCTGGGAAAAGCGAACTAAAGATATTTTAGACATTGCAAGAGCAAGAAAGATTCTTGACAAAGATCATTATGGATTGGAAGACGTAAAAGAAAGAATTTTGGAATTTTTGGCGGTTAAAAAACTTTCAAAAGAACCTTTATCCTCGATTATATGTTTAGTCGGACCTCCGGGGGTAGGTAAAACATCTTTGGCAAGATCAATTGCAAGAAGTATGAATAAAAATTTTGCTCAAGTCAGCCTTGGGGGGATAAATGATGAATCTGAAATAAGGGGGCATAGAAGAACTTATGTAGGAGCAATGCCGGGTAAGATTATTAAAGCAATGCAGGATGCTAATTCTAAAAATCCGTTAATTTTATTAGATGAAATCGAAAAAATGATTCCAAGCCATATGGGAGATCCCACGGCTGCAATGCTTGAAGTGCTTGATCCGGCACAGAATTTTCATTTTACCGATCATTATGTAGATATGCCGTTTGACTTGTCGGATGTATTTTTCTTAACTACGGCAAATTCGATAGACAAATTATATAAGCCTTTAAAGGATAGAATTGAAGTAATTCGGCTTGCCGGCTATACAGAAGAAGAAAAATTGCATATTGCTCAAAAATTTTTACTTCCAAAACAGTTAAAAGCTCATGGAATAAAAAAATTACAGTTTAATATAACAAAAATGACAATAAAGCAGATTATAAATGATTATACGAGAGAAGCAGGAGTAAGAGAATTAGAGCGGACAATTGCAAAATTATGCAGAAAATTTGCAGTTAAATTGGTTGATAATCAAGAATTAAAAGAAACAATAACAAAAGAAAATATAGCTGATTATCTTGGAGTAGCAAGGTATTTAAGAGAAAAAACCGAGAAAAAAGCATTGGTCGGTGTAGTTCATGGACTTGCATGGACAGAAGTCGGCGGAGAAATATTGGAAATAGAAGCCTGTAAAATGCCGGGGAAGGGTAAGCTGAATTTAACGGGACGTTTAGGTGAAATCATGCAGGAATCTGCGCAAACAGCATTTAGTTATGCTCGAAGTCGTTATAAAGAACTTAATTTGCCCGAAGATATACAGGAAAAATATGATTTGCATATACATGCCGGAGACGGTGCGACACCTAAAGATGGCCCAAGTGCTGGAATAGCCTTAACTTTATGTTTGATAAGTACTCTGACGGGGT
>JAQUYY010000101.1 GCA_028691575.1 Candidatus Gastranaerophilales bacterium | reverse complement strand
TTTTACTTTAAATTAATATCTTTCCAGATATTTATCTAATTCCCAAGGGGTTACGTTTATTCTGAATGAATCCCATTCGATTTTCTTAGCCATCATAAATTCTGAATAAATATGACTGCCAAGAGCATCTTTTGCAACTGGACTTCTTTCCATGTATTTTAATGCTTCATTTAAGCTACCTGGTAAAGAATCAATTTTGTGTTTTTTCCTTTCTTTTTCAGATAGTTGGTAAATGTTTTTATCCGCAGGAATTGGTGGTTCAATCTTATTTTTAATACCGTCAATTGCGGACTGAAGTATTGCAGCAAAAGCAAGGTATGGATTACAAGACGGATCCGGAGATCTTAATTCAACTCTTGTAGCATTACCACGTTTAGCCGGAACTCTTAATAAAGCACTTCGGTTAGCAGCAGACCATGCCAGATAAACAGGAGCTTCATATCCAGGAACTAAACGTTTAAAACTATTAACCGTCGGATTTGTAATGGCAGTAATTTGTTTAATGTTTTTAAGCAATCCGCCTATCGTGTAAAGAGCAGTTTTGCTTAATTGTAAAGGTCTTTTTTCGTCAAGAAAAACATTTTTTCCGTCTTTAAACAAAGAAACATTTATATGCATACCAGAGCCGTTAATTCCAAAAATAGGTTTCGGCATAAATGTTGCATGCAAGCCATGTGCAGCTGCTACTGCTTTTACGGCAACTTTAAAAGTGATAACATTATCGGCTGTAACTAATGTATCTGCATATTTAAAATCTATCTCATGCTGACCGCGGGCAACTTCATGATGACTTGCTTCAATTTCAAATCCCATTTTTTGAAGTACTTTTACAATTTCAGCCCTAACATTTTCACCTAAATCGTCAGGTCCGATATCATAATACCCTGCAAGGTCATGAGTTTCGATTGTAGCTGCTCCGTTAGCATCTTTTTTGAATAAGAAAAATTCGGCTTCAGGTCCGATATTCATAGAATATCCAAGTTCTGCAGCTTCTTTTATTACTCTTTTTAAATTACATCTCGGACATCCTTCAAAAGGTGTTCCATCAGCGTTATGAATGTCGCAGATAAATCTTGCTACATGATAATCCTCTCTGCTTCTCCATGGCAGAAGACAAAAAGTGCTTTTATCAGGAAAGAAATACATATCAGATGTTTCAATGTTTCTAAATCCTTTAATAGATGAGCCATCCAACATTATTTCATTATTTAAAATTTTATCAATCTGATTAACAGGAAGAGCCATATTTTTAGGCTGTCCGTTAATATCAACAAATTGAAGTCTGATAAACTTCACATTATTTTCTTTCACTAATTTTTTAATTTGCTCGTCTGTTAACTGTTCACCATGATTTGGTCTGTAAAATGCCTCTGTCATACAATTTCCCTCATAATCTTTTATTTAACTCAAATTGTCGGTTACTCACTTAACATGACACGTCATTGCGAGGAAATCTGAAAGACTTGCATAGCAAGCTTATATGTTTTAACCGGTTATCAATTTAAATTATTTATAACAACAATTATTATTTTAATTGCAGAATATACATTTGGTCAAGATTATAAATTTTTAGAGATTTTTCAAAATTTATTTTTGTTTTTTAATAAATATAGAATAAAAAGATTATTTACTATAAAAATCCGGTAAATTTTCTTTAAAATTTAAAGTTATTTTTACTTTTTATCGATTTTTATGCATAAAATATAGAAAAGATGATAAAAATATGTATTTTAAAAATTCTTAACAATTAATATGTTGTCAGGGAGAAAAACCTTGTTAGAACAAAATTTTAGAAAAATTTTATATAATTTAACTGAAAATTCTAATAATTTTAAAAAAATAATAAAGTTTTTAAATATAAAAAAGCCAATTCAAGTCACAGGCATGACTAAAGTTGCAAAATCTTTGCTGTTTGCTATTTTGGCAGAATTAACAGGCAAGCAGATTTGCATTTTGTCATCAGATATTTCATCGGCGCTTCAATACGAAAGCGATATTAGCAAATTAACCGGTAAAAAAGTTAAATTCTACCCGTTTCAGGAGATTTCACCTTATGAATTAATTAATCCTGATGTTAATATTGTCAATTCTCAGTATCAAATTTTAAATGACTTTCAAAACGGTAATTTGGAGGTGATTTCAATCCCTGCAATAGCGCTTTTAAACGGTTTGGCGGAAAAAGAATTTATTGATGATAATAAAATTGTTATAAAAACAAATGAAGAATTTGAATTGTATAATTTCCCCAAAAAACTTGTAAACTTAGGATATAAAAGGGTAAATGTGGTTACGGATGTTGGGGAATTCAGCTTAAAAGGCGATATTATAGATATATATCCTATTAATGAAAAACCTTGCAGAATTGAATTTTGGGGTGATATTGTTGAAAATATACGTTATTTTGACATAAAAAATCAACGCTCAATCAAGCGTATCGATAAAATTGAAATTTATCCATGTTTTAGTGTTGTTATCGATGAGAAAAATAAGGAAATTTTAAAAAATGAGATAATAAAACAATACGAAAAACAGGCTAAAATTCTTGAAAATTCAAACATTGACACTCTTAAAATTACTTTAGAGAATATTTTATCAAATCTGGAAATCAGCGATTATTTTGAAGGTATAGATTATTTTTCACCGTTATTAGGCTTGAAAAGACAGAGTATATTGGATTATTTACCCCAAAATACGTTGATTATTTATGACGAATCATTGGATGTTTTTCAGAAAATCTTTGTAAAAGATGAAAAGTTGAAAAATGAAAAAAATCATGCCAATCAGGAAGGTTTATTGATAGAATTGCCTGAATTTTTACATATTGAACCGCAAAAACTTCATAAAAATTTAAATCGTTTTGTTTCATTAAAAGCAGACAGCTTTATTGATGATTTAACTGATGATTTAATTGATTTATCAACGGAAATTCCTCCAAAATTCCTTGCAAATTTGGATAAATTGACAGAGTATGTTGAAGTACAGCAAAAAGCCGATTATTCTGTGATTATAGCCACAAATTATCCCCAAAGAGTTGAAGAGTATTTAAAATACGCTGAATTAAATACCGATTATTTGAATAATACTGATAATTTTAGAAAAAACATTTTATTGACAGAAAGCATATTTTCGAGCGGATTTATTCTTCCGGATGAAAAACTTATAATTCTGACTGATAAAGAGCTTTATAACAAAAAAAGCAATCGGCCGACTATTAATAAGAAATTATCTCAAAAAGAAGATATTGACTACATTTTGTCCGTTAATGATCTTCAAGAAGGTGATTTTATAGTACATTCAAAACATGGTATTGGTAAATTTATTGGAATGACGCAACAAACAATTGATGAGCAAACAAGGGATTACTTGACTCTTGAATATCAAAATGGCGATAAATTACACATTCCGGCTGAGCAAATCAACTTGTTATCGAGGTTTAAAGGCTCATCCGAAGCCCCTCCCCGTTTATCAAAAATGGGCGGAGCCGATTGGGCAAAAATTAAAACAAGAGTTGAAAAAGAAGTTACGCAAATTGCACAAAATCTATTGAATTTATACGCAAGAAGAGCCAGATATGACGGTTATAAATTTGATGAAGATACGGCATGGCAAATAGAAATGGAAGAATCCTTCCCATATACTGAAACACCTGATCAAATGCAGGCAATTATTGATACAAAAGCTGATATGGAAACTTTAAAGCCTATGGACAGGCTAATTTGTGGAGATGTGGGGTTTGGAAAAACAGAAGTTGCAATAAGAGCAATATTTAAAGCTGTTCTATCGGATAAACAAGCTATTTTACTTGCTCCGACAACAGTTTTAACTCAACAGCACTACGAAACTTTAACGGAAAGATTTAAACCATACCCGATAAAAATCGAGTTATTATCAAGATTTAGAACTCCAAAGCAGCAAAAAGAAGCCATTACAAAAATTGCAACGGGAGAATGTGATGTTGTAATTGGCACTCATCGAATTTTGCAAAAAGATGTACGGTTCAAAAATCTAGGATTACTGGTAATTGACGAAGAGCATAGGTTTGGCGTTTCTTGCAAAGAGAAACTAAAGGAATTTCGAGCAGAAATTGATGTTTTAACTATGTCAGCTACACCGATTCCAAGAACTTTAAACATGGCATTGTCGGGTATTCGTGATATGAGCCAGATTTCAACTCCGCCAATCAATCGAACCCCGGTAAAAACTTTTGTGGGACAAACAAGTGATTCGATTATCAGAACTGCCATAAAACACGAACTTGATAGGGAAGGGCAGGTTTATGTTGTTCATAATAGGGTTCAGACTATTCATAAGTTTGCATCAAATATTCAAAATTTACTTCCGAATGCAAAAATTGCAATCGGGCATGGACAAATGAAAGAACGTGATTTAGAAAAAGTAATGTTTGACTTTACAAATAGGCATTATGATATTCTTATCTGCACTACTATTATTGAATCAGGCATTGATAATCCGAATGCGAATACTATAATTATCGATGAAGCTGATAAATTTGGCTTGGCTCAGTTATATCAACTGAGAGGTCGGGTCGGTAGGAGTGAAACTCAAGCTTATTCTTATCTTTTATACAATAAAAATAAAATTTTAAATGATGATGCAAAAAAACGGTTAAATGCCATAAAAGACTATGCAGCCCTAGGAAGCGGGTATCAAGTAGCTCTAAGAGATATGGAAATTCGAGGAGTTGGAAGTATTTTGGGGGAAAAACAGCATGGACATATGATTTCTGTTGGTTTTGACATGTACTGCTCATTGCTTGAAGATGCTGTGAATTCATTAAAGGGCTATAAAGAGAAGAAAAAAGAGCAAACGATAATAGACATAAATATTACGGCTTATTTACCCGACGAGTGGACAGGTTCTAAAGACCAAAAAATCATTGAATATAAAAGATTAGCTGATGTTAACTCTTTTAGGGAACTTGAATTAATTTCTCAAGAGTGGGAAGATAGATTTGGAAAAATCCCTGAACCTGCCCAAAATCTAATTAATATAATAAAATTAAGACTTCAGGCAAGTAAATTGGAAATTCAGCAAATTCGAGAAGGTATAGATGGAATAAAACTTTATACTAATTATACGCAATCCGATTGGCTGAAAATTAGAAACAAAATACCTCCTAAGATAGCGCGTAGGTTGAGTTTTGTGAAAAATAATACCAAAGATGATAAGGTCATATCATTTCTAATTCTTAACAATTATAGACTATCTAATGAACAAGTGTTGAATATTTTAGGGGATTTATTTTATTATATAAAGTAAAACTATAAGTAATAAATGTACACTCAATTTAACGGGGAGTTTAAGATGAAAAAATTTATTCTAGGATTATTAACCGTATCACTTATGTTTACGGTAGGTTGTTGGAAAAAAGAAGAAAAAGCGGCAGATACCGGTGAAGTGATAATTACCGTAAATGACAGTAAAATTACAAAAAAAGAATACGATCAGCTTTATAAAGAACAGGCTGATATGTCATTTTTGACTCAACAAAATATCGACCTTGAATCACCTCAAAATAAACTGTTTGCTTTAATAATCAAAAACAGCGTTATTAATGAGCTGATTATGAGAGAATTGATTAACCAGGAATTGGCAAAAAGAAATATTGAAATTACAAAAAAAGATGTTGATAATAAAATTAATGAAATTATCAAAAAAGTCGGTGGAAAATCTAAATTAGAAGCTACTTTAACCTTAAATAACATTTCTAAAAAACAGTTTCATCAAAATATTGAAAAAGATTTAAAAATACAAAAACTTCTTGAAAATTCATTAATTGATACAAAAGTTTCTGAAAATGAAATCAAAGAATTTTATGAAAAAAATAAAAAAGAAAAGTTTGAATATCCTAATATGGTTAGAGCAAAACATATTTTAGTAAGTGTTTCAGATGCTGATGTTAAAGAAGTTTTAAAAGCACAAAATCCGGAAATTACAGATGCTGAGCTTGTTAAAGAAGTTCAAAAAGAATTTGATAAAGCAAAAGAAAAAGCTGAAAAAATATTAAAACAAGTTAAAAATAACCCTGAAAAATTTGAAGATATCGCAAAATCAAGTTCTGACGATTATACAAGTGCACAAAACGGTGGAGATTTAGGTTTCTTTACAGAAGAAGAAATGGTTCCCGAATTTTCAAAAGTTGCATTCAGTCAAAAACCCGGTACAGTTAGTGATTTAGTGAAATCTGACTACGGTTATCACATTATTATGGTAGTAGACAGAAAAGAAGCAGGTACAACACCTTTATCCGAAGTTCATGACGATATTCAAAAATACCTCGCTAATCAAAAGAAAATGGAAGCAACTTATAAATTGTTGGATGGTTTAAAAAATTCTGCTAAAATAACTTATGTAAACGATGAGTATAATACTGATAAGATTGAAAAAGAAGTTAAAGAATTAGCAGAAAAACAAATGCCAAAAGAAATGATGAAAAAATAACACTTAAAAAAGGAATTAAGAATAGCTATGTTAGATAAAAAAAGACTTTTTGAGATTATAAAAAATTTCAAAAAAGCCAATATATTAGTACTAGGCTATTTGATTTTAGATGAGTATATTTGGGGGAAAGCATCAAGACTTTCCCCCGAAGCTCCTGTTCCTGTGCTTGAAGTTGATAAATATACTTACATTTTAGGTGGTGCAGCAAACGTAGCGA
>JAQUYY010000100.1 GCA_028691575.1 Candidatus Gastranaerophilales bacterium | reverse complement strand
TCCTATAACAACCACTATGCTTGCTGATATTGATTCTGAGACTGTTGATTTTGCTCCAAACTTTGATGGTAGCTTAGAAGAACCTTCAGTTCTTCCTGTTAGGCTTCCTATGCTTTTATTAAATGGTGTTAGCGGTATTGCAGTAGGTATGGCAACAAATATTCCTCCTCACAATTCTGCTGAAATCATTGATGGATTAATAGCTTTAATTGATAATCCGGATATGTCTGTAAGTGATTTGACAGAATATATAAAAGGACCTGATTTCCCTACAGCAGCAACAATTCTTGGAACAGCCGGAATAAAACAGGCTTTTGAAACCGGTCGTGGAAGTGTTGTAATGAGAGCTGTTTCTACTATAGAAGAAATTGATACGGGAAAAGGCAGACAGGATAGAACTGCTATTATTATTACAGAGCTTCCTTATCAGGTAAATAAAGCTAATTTGATTGAAAAAATAGCAGAATTAGTTAGAGATAGAAAAATTGAAGGAATCAGCGATCTTAGAGATGAATCCGATAGGGACGGAATGCGTGTTGTTATTGAGCTTAAGCGTGATGCTAAGCCTGAAGTTACAAGAAACAACTTATATAAACAAACTCAAATGCAAACATCTTTCGGCGTTAATATGTTGGCTCTTGTAGGCAATCAGCCAAGACTTCTTAATCTTTACGAAGTTCTCAATGAATTTGTTGAGCATAGAGTGGAAATTGTTACCAGAAGAACTATTTATGATCTTAAAAAAGCTAAAGCAAGAGCTCATATTTTAGAAGGTTTGATTATTGCTCTAAGCAATTTAGATGCAGTTATACAACTTATAAAAACTTCTGAATCCACTGAAAAAGCAAGAAACGGCTTAATGAGCAAATTCGGATTATCTGTTGATCAGGCAAATGCTATTTTAGAAATGCAATTAAGAAGATTAACAGGCTTGGAACAAGAAAAAATAAATGCTGAATACCAGCATTTAAAAGAAAAAATTGCTGAATATGAGGCCATTTTGGCTGATAGAAAAAAAGTTCTTGCTATTATTAAAACAGAGCTTAAAGAAGATAGAGAAAAATACGGTGATGAAAGAAAAACAATAATTGTTCCTCATCAAGATGAATTAAGTATTGAAGATTTGACTCCAAATATTCCAATGGCCGTATTTATGACACAGCAAGGGTATCTTAAAAGAATAGCCTTGGATACGTTTGAAAGACAAATTCGTGCAACCAGAGGTAAAGGTGGCATGAAAACTAAAGAAGACGATGATATTTCTAATTTCTTTACGGCAATGATGCATGATAAAGTTCTTTTCTTTAGCAGTAAAGGTACTGTCTATAGTTTAAATGTATATGATTTTCCTGAAGGCGGAAGAACTGCAAAAGGTTTGCCTGTTATAAATATTTTACCGATAGAGCAGGGTGAAAAAATTACCGCAGTCGTACCGGTTAGCAACTTTAATGACGGTACAAATTTAATTATGCTTACTAAACATGGTTTTATTAAGCGTATAGAATTAGAAAACTTCAGTAATATAAGAAGAAATGGCATTATTGCAATAAGCTTGGGTGAAGATGACCAGTTGGGTTGGGTAAAACAGGCTGAGACTAATGATGAAATAATTATAGGAACAAGTCATGGTATGGCTATCAGATTCCCGATTGTAGACTTAAGACCGCTTGGCAGAAGTGCCAGAGGTGTAACTTCTATGAGATTAAGAACAGGAGATATGATTGTAGGCTGTGATGTTGTTCCAAGAGATTATGTAGCTGATTTGCTTGTTGTTACAACTGATGGATACGGCAAAAGAACACCTATATCTGAATTCAGACCTCAAAACAGAGGCGGTATAGGTTTAATTGCAACGAAATTTAAAAAACCGATAAGTCGATTGACAACACTTACAATTGTTGCCGAAGATGATGAAGTAATGGTTGTAACACTAAATGGTGTTGTAAACAGACAAAAAGTTTCTAATATTTCAAGACAGGGAAGATCCGCAACCGGTGTTGGCATCCAAAAATTAGTCGGGGACGATCATATCGCTGCTGTAAATAAAATTGCTCTAAAAGAAGATGAAGATGAAAAAGATGATATATCTTTGGATTTTGATGAGTAAATTTAAAATTTTATATAAATTTTAAAAAAAGAGATTATGATTAAATTCATAATCTCTCTTATTTTAATTATTTGTTTGTAATTTTAAAATTTAAAAAACATGTAAATTTTTTTAAAATTAGTAGCAATAAAAATATTTCTATGTTTTTAATAATTAGTTTCCAATATAGAGAAATAAAAATGACTTATTTATCGACAATATCATGTAAAAATTTATTTTCATTACCATTATTTTGTAATGAAAACAATCAGAAAAATTTACCTGTTAATAGTTATCAACAGAATAATGACAGGAATATTCCAAATCTGACAAAAGATAATATTATATATTTTACGCCGAATATTACTAATTTTTGTGGAAAGCCGGAAAAGAAATTTGACCTGAAAAATAAATCTATTTTGATAACAGGTGGAACAGGAAGTATTGCGGAGTCTTTAATCAAGTCATTGCTAAAAAATAATAATCCTAAAAAAATAATCATATTTAGTAGAGATGAAACTAAACAATATAAAATGAAGTTAAATGGTTTAAATGATAGTCGTTTAGAGTATGTTGCCGGAGATGTAAAAGATTATGGTGATTTAAGAAGAGCTTTTAAAGATGTGGATGTTGTAATTCATACAGCAGCAATGAAACATATTCCTATGTGTGAATCTAAAACAGATGAAGCAGTTTCTACCAATATTGACGGAACGAGAAACCTTATAAATGCTGCTATTGATTCAAATGTGAAGAGAGTAATCTATACAAGCAGTAGCAGAGCAACAGCAGCCTGTAATGTTTATGGTGCAACAAAACTTATTTCGGAAAAATTGTTAAGTCAGGCAAACAGTGAAGAAGGAACCAAATTTAGCAGTGTAAGACTTGGCAATGTCCTTGGAAGTAATGGGAATATTGTCTCTGTATTTAAAGAGCAGAGCAAATCAGGAAAAATTAAAGTTACAGATCCGAGAATGACAAGATTTTTTATGGATACACAGCAAGTATCTGATTTTATTGTTTCAAGTATAGAAACAATGAATGGGGGAGAAGTTTTTGTCCCCAAATTAAAGAGTATAAATATATTAGAACTCGCCAAAAAGGTAGGACCGGATTGCGAAATAGAACAAATTGGCATTAGACCGGGAGAAGATTTGAATGATTCTTTTATTTCTCCCGCAGAAGTTATAAATACAGTAGAAACAAATGATAGATTTATTATTTTGCCTGAGCGACAAATTGAAAAAGCTGAAGAATTATGGGAAGATTGTAAAAAAGTTCCAAAAGATTTTGATTATAATAGTAGTAGTTCTTCATGTAAAATGTCCGAGGAAGAATTAGAAAAATTAGTTAATAAATTTGTTAAAAATCCTCAAAATCTATCCGTTGTATTAACTATTATTCCTAAATCTAAGCAAATTCAAGCAAAATAATTATTATTAAATGAAAATTATGTATTAGTTTTAACCTCTGGACAAATGTTTTGTATAAATGTTATTCTTATTAAGTAGAGTTATATTTATAAATAAAGAGGTTTGTAATAATGGAATTATTAAATTCAATAAAAATGTATAATTTTTTTAACCTGGGGTTAGATCAGATATTAATTTTTATGCTTTTTATTATTATAACTTTTTTTGTTGCAAAGGTTTTTAATTATTGTTTAATTAATTTTTTAAGGGAACAAAGTAAAAGAACAAAAACCGATTTAGATGATTATATTGTAGAAGCTGTTGAAAGACCTGTTACATGGATAATTTATGTTGTAGGTGTGTATATTTCAATTTTAGTATTGAATCCTGCAAACTCGCCGATACCTTTTAGAGATATTTTATCTGCAATAACCGAAACTTCTGTTGCAATGATAATAACATGGCTGTGTTTTAGTCTGGTCGATGTTCTTGATAAATTCCTTATAGAAAGTTTTAATGGTACAAGTAAAAATAAAGATTCTTTAATATTACATTTCTTTCCATTAATAAAAAGGGCATTGAAAGTTGCTATTGCATTTATTGCAGCAATTATAATAATCCAGAATCAGGGATATTCAGTGACTTCGTTAATTACCGGGTTTGGAATTACAGGTTTGGCAGTAGGTTTTGCTGCAAAAGAATCAATATCAAACATTTTTGGTTCTTTTTCTCTAGTTCTGGATCATGCATACAAAATCGGTGATTGGATAATTGTAGATAAAAATATTCAATCTTCTAATGCTGAGGGAATTGTAGAGGATATAACGCTACGTTCTACTAAAATAAGGGCATTTGACAATACTTTAATTGTTATTCCCAATAATGAAATGGCAAATTCAACAATTAAAAATGTTTCAAAACATAAAAAGCGCAGAATTTATGAATTTATTGATATAACATATGGTACGCCACCTGAATTAGTTGAAAAAGCGGTTGATATTTGCCGTCAAATCGTTAAAAATCACCCTATGATGGAAGAATATCAACAAATTCATTTTAATCAGTTTGGTGCGCATTCTTTGAAAATTTTGTTTTATGTATTTACTAAAACGACTGATTGGGGCGAGTATTTGGCAATAAGACAAGAACTTTTCTTGAGTATTCTAAAGGAATTTAATAAATTAGGCATAGAATTCGCATTCCCGACACAAACTTTATATTTGAACTCTCAAGACAAATTAAAAGAATTTGATGAAAAATATTAAGGATTTTTAATCATCATTTGACAATTGTAAGTGTTAAATTGTAGGATGTTATTAATATCTAATAACCAATTTTGATTGCCATTTTTATGGCAGAGGCAGTTGTAAAATTCGCAATGTTATTAGCCTATATAGTGTGAATTAAAACACAATAGGCTAATTTTTATGTATTGTAATTATGATAAAGTTTTTGTTATTAATAAAAAGGAGGAGTTGTTTTGAAAAAAATTTTATTTACTTTTGTATTTTTAGGATTGATATTTTTACCATTTGCAAATGCAAAAGATGTTGAAGTAGATGATGAAAAAGCAAAAGAAGCGCTTGAAAAATTAATTCCTAAAAATGATTTAGATGAACCATATAAAATGACTCGCAGAGAATGGCTTCAATCTCAGATTCAAGATTATTTAAATATTACAAACTCTGCTGAAATATTTTCAGCTTGTGGAGTTGATATGAATAATGTTTCTTGTGAATTATTTGTTCCGGAAAATTCTCCTTATGAATTTGTTGAAAATAAAAAAGAATATTTAGAAAATCAAATAAAGCATGTTACTAACTTATATTCCTGGTCATCAGGTTTACCGATTAATATTGAAGTGAAATTTATAAAATAAAAATTTAATAATAGATATAAAATCTGCTGATTAAAATTTTAATCAGCAGATTTTTTGTTGTGGCAAAAATTTTTGAAACAAAAATAATTTTAAATCGTCAAGGTAAGAATGTATGTTTATTTTAAGAAAGAGAGGATTTATGCAATATGGCAAAAGAATTAAATAAGTACGGTGAAATTTTGCCCGATATTGAATTTGATTTGTTGGAATTAGAAGCCCCGATTGATTTATTAGCGGAGGATTTGGAGGATGATGCGATAGTTCTTGAAAATTCAGAAAAAAAAACATTTGAGAGTTTTCATAGCAGTGTAAATTCTGATGATGTCCTTCAAATGTATTTAAGGGACATTGGGCGAAAAAAATTACTAACCAGATCTGAAGAAATTGAATTAGGTCGAAAAATTCGAGAAGGAAGCAAAAAAGAAGCCACAATAGCAAAAAATAAACTTGTCCAGGCTAATTTAAGGTTGGTGGTTAGTATTGCCAAAAAATATGTCGGGCAGGGTGTTGTGTTTATGGATTTGGTTCAAGAGGGAAGTTTAGGCTTAATTAGGGCTGCTGAAAGGTTTGATTATAGAAAAGGTTTTAAATTTAGCACTTATGCAACATGGTGGATAAGACAAACTATAATCCGTTCTATCGCAAACTGTGCAAAAACCATTCGGATACCGGTTCATATGACTGATAAAATAAGGCAGTTTAAGAAAGTTAAGATAGATCTTGCTCTAAAGTTAGGTCGAGATCCAACGATTGAAGAGTTGGGAAAAGCATTGAATATTTCTCCCGATAAAATCATTAATATTAAAAAAGCAATGATAAGAGAGCCGATAAGCCTTGATATGCCCATAGGAGAAGACATTTTTTTAGAGGATTATGTCCCTGATGAATATCATAAAACCCCTCAATATAAAGCTCAAAGTTCATTATTGTATGATGATATTCTTCAATCTCTTTCTGTATTGACAGAAAGAGAAAGACGAATTATTGAAGAACGTTTTGGTATTCATGGTCAAACTCAAAAAACTTTGGAAGAATTGGGCAGAATGTTTGGTTTTTCAAAAGAAAGAATACGTCAAATTGAAGAAGGTGCCATTAAAAAATTGCGTGATGCTAAAAATGCCCAGCATTTAAGGGATTATATTAAGTAATATTCAAATATTTTTTTGCACCGCTAAACATTGCATTAATTAAACCGCTATTTGACATTATATCTATTCCTCCGGACATTAGATATTGTTGAAGGCGGTTTTGCCAATATGGATAGATTTCGTCGTTAGAAATTTCCAAAACCTCAGCAATATTTGACAAATATGACCAGTCTAATGGCAATGGCTGAGC
>JAQUYY010000099.1 GCA_028691575.1 Candidatus Gastranaerophilales bacterium | reverse complement strand
TATTGGCGGAGTTTTTATAGGTATGGGTACAGGTGGTGCTTGTATCGGAGCAGAATTTTTTTCTGCTGACTGTTTTAGAGATTGATTCATTAATTCATTCCAATTTGGAACCGGTAACGGCGGTTTTGGAGGTGCTTTGTGCTCTGCTCTCTCTTTGATTTGAGGTGAAACAGGTAAAAGATATTTAAATTCAGTTGACGATTCTTTTTTATTCTGTTCTAAATCAGTTGGAGCAGTTTGGGTTGAATTAATTTTTTCAATATCATCTTCAGCTGATTTCTTATCTGTTAATTGATTTTCTTCATCATATTCTTCTTCGACAAATTTAACATCCGGTATTATTTCTGACATTTGAATTTCGATTTCAGGATAAGCAAAATCAAGTATCGGTTTGTTGTAGATGACTTTTTTCATGTAGTCACGCCAAATAACAGCAGGAACAGAGCCTCCGGTTAATTTTTTGGTTGGTGTGTTGTTGTCATTTCCAACCCATACGCCTGTTACAATATCAGGAGTAAATCCGATAAACCATGCATCTCGATAGTTGTCTGTTGTGCCGGTTTTACCTGCCATTGGTCTATCAATATTGGCTGCGCGTCCTGTTCCTAATTTTATAACCTGTTTTAACATTTGAACAACATAATTAACTGTTCTTGTATCTAAAACTCTTTCATACTTTTGTTCAGCTCTATAAATCACCTTACCGTTTGAGGTTTCGACTTTTTCAATTGCATATGGTTTTACTTTAATTCCGCCATTGGCTAAAACTCCGTATGCACCAGTCATTTCTACAAGTTTAACTCCACTTGAACCCAATGCGATAGTAGGATCTTTTGCTAACGGAGTTGTAATTCCAAGCCTTTTAGCCAGAAGAATTGTGTCTCGAACTCCTACCTCCATTATCAATCTTGCCGCTATAACGTTAGAAGATAGTGCAAGTGCTGTATGTAAAGGAATTTTACCTCTGTATTTTCCGCCATAGTTTCTGGGAGACCAATCCCCGATTGTTATAGGCTCGTCATCATATATATCATTGGGCGTAAAACCATTTTCCATGGCAGTTGCGTATACAAACATTTTAAAAGAAGAGCCCGGTTGTCTTATGGCCTGAGAAACTCTGTCAAATTGGCTTTCTTTGTAATTTTTTCCGCCAATATAGGCTAAAATTTTTCCTGTACTTGCGTCATATGACATTAAAGCTGCTTGTTGGTGAGGTTCATTTAATCCCCAATTTTTTAAATTCCTTGTAAGACTCTCCTGCGCAGCTGATTGGTATTTATAATTGAGTGTAGTATAAATTTTATAGCCATTTTGAGTGATTTCTTTTTCTGTAATTCCTAAATCGTCCAATTCTCTAATAGCTAAATCTATAAAATAAGGCGCTTTGTTTAAAGAATACGGATGATGATCCTTGTTTATGTTAATTGGTTTTTTCTTTGCTATTTCGGCTTCTTTTCTAGAAATAGCGTGGTTTCTAACCATTCTGTCCAAAACTTTTGCCCGTCTTTTTAAAGCCAAATCCATGTTTCGGTAAGGTGTATAAGCAGACGGTGCTTGAGGTAAGCCTGCAATTAAAGCAGCTTCTGCCAAAGTTAAATCTTTTACTTTTTTATTAAAATAAATTTCTGATGCTGCAGAAACACCGTACGCACCTTCTCCTAAATATACCGTATTTAAGTACATTCCAAGGATTTCATCTTTTGTTAAAGTTTTTTCCAAACGGCGAGCTATTATAAGTTCTTTTATTTTTCTGTCATAAGTTTTCTCAGAGGAAAGAAATAAAATTCTTGCCAATTGCTGAGTAATTGTACTTGCTCCTTGAACGACTCTTCCTGCTTGAAGATTTGAAAAAATTGAGCGAAGAAGAGCAAAAAAATCAAATCCGTCATGTTTGTAGAAATTTTTGTCTTCAGTTGCAATGATAGCTTGTTTTAAGTTATCAGGGATTTCATTCAAATCAATTTTTCTGAATTTATAGGAAGTATAGGTTTTTATAACTTCTCCGTCACAGGAAACAAATTGTGAGACCAGATTTGGTTGATAATCGTTTAGTTGAGATATTGGAGGTAAAGCTCCCATATAAAAATGAAATGACGCAACTCCTGCGAGTATCATTGCAAATATAACCATAAATACCATCGAAAATGATATGCCTTTATTAAATTTTTCCATTTCTTCTCCAATAAATTTAAATATAATTTTATTGTAATATATTATCAAAAGATAGCAAAATTATGAAATATTTTTCTCATGAAAAAACGTTTTTTAAAATTAATCGATTTTATAGCCATAGTTATTAATGAAGGCTTATCTTATTTTGTTTCCGAAAAATTGGGATACAAAATCATCGAGGAATGCAAAAAATGTGGCAAATGCTGCCGTTATATGTATAGTCTGGATACTTTTGGAGAAAAAGATTTTAGAATTATGCAAAGAATTTATCCGGGATACAGAAGATTTAAAATTGTAGGACAAGATGAATTTGGAAATCTTATTTTTGCCTGTCGTTTAGTCGGAGATGACGGGCTTTGCAGGGATTATGAAGACAGGCTTCCTTTGTGTAGAAAATATCCGGCTAAAAAAATATATTTTAATGGAAAACTTCATGAAGGTTGCGGGTTTAAAGTTGTTCCAGAGGTTGAATTTAAGGAATATTTAAAAATTTCGCAATAAAAAAGCCCCTTTTGGGGCTGAAATCTTGTTAGATTCCTCTGAATGTGTGTAAGAAGTAAATTGTAAAGTATGTGTGGGTTTAGGTAAACTTGTTAATCTCTCTCTATTATTTTATTCTTGGAACCTTCCAGCTTCAGCTTGGTTCCGCTCTCTCTCATAATTTATTAAAAACAAAATGTTACCGAAAATTGCTATATTTTATATATACTGATGTAATATTTCTTAACAAAAAAGATATTCTTCTAGTTTATTTAAAAACACAAAGGCTTTTTGTAAACAAATTTTCGATTGCACTCTGAAAATTCACATTAAATTTTAGAGCTTGTGCTGTTTTTTCAATTTCTTTTAAAAATTCTATCAATTTATAGGAATTAAATTTGTTATCAATGTTGGTTTGTAAAAGCTGATTTATATATTCTTGAAGAGAAGCTAACAAGTCTTCGGGCATGAAATCATGATTTTTTGTTAATTCAACAAATTTTTCCGAATAAAACATTGCATTTTCGATATTTTCAAAAGGGAAATTTTTTGTAATTTCTTCTAGCATGTCATATTTTGCACGAATTATTTTTTTAGAAATAACAGGAATTATCTGGCACCTTGAAACAATTGTATCTAGCATGTCATGTCTATTTGATGTTAAAAAGAAAAACAAAATTCTGTTATGAGGCTCTTCTATTATTTTTAGAAGTGTATTAGCTGAATCGGGTCGAAAAACCTTTGCATTCAATGGTTTAGGAAGCCATATTCTATCGTTTTCCTCATCATTTGGCATAGAAATCAAGTTTTTGTATTCTGAAATTTGTTCTTCAAATTTTGCAGCATGCTCTTTGCCTTCCACAGCATCGGTGAAGATGATTACCCTATAATACCTTGATGAGGTGCTTAAATCTTCTTTTAATTTTCTTGCTTGAGCTATATTGATTACAGAAGCGGTATCTCCCTGTTTGTAGTCAATAGGAGATATTGTAATAACCTCAGGATGTTTGTTTTGGTTTATCCATGAACAATTTGTGCAGGTACAGTTTTCGTTAAATTCATTATTTTGGCAGTTTAAAACTTTTGCAACCTGAAGTGTAAAATAATATTGAGCAAATAAGTCATTTCCTTCAAGCATGTAGGCATGTGCTAATTTTGAATTTTTAATTGCACATTCAAAAAAATGTGTTGGTGTCGGAAATTCGGTTTTTATTTTTTCATTAAACATTTATGACATGACCGCCATTTCCAGTGCTATTTCAGGGTTTAATTGACCTGTTTTGATTTTTTCTTCACAGTTATAGAGATTTTGTTTAAGTTTAATCAAGTCTGCTATTGATATTTTCCTTAATTTTTCCAAATCTTTTTTTACAACAAATTCGTGTAAATTTATAAATTTAGAAATTTCAAACGGGTTTTTAGTTTGGGCTTCTATTTTTATTTTCAGCCATCTTTTGAGTGTAGAATTTAGTGCAGACAAGGTTTTTAGCGGATGATCCTTTTCAAAAAGTTTATTAAGCTCACAAATCGCTTTTGCCTTATTTCCTGCAAGCCAGTAGTCAGCAAGGATAAAAACATTTTCATTTTGAGATGAAATATCTTTAACATGCTTTAGCTGAATTTGTTTTTCGGGATAAACAGCTAATTTTATCCTGTCTAATTCTGAATCCAATTTTCTTAATTCTGTTCCAATGTTTCTGATTAGAAAAATCCCGGCATCATCAGCGATATTTGTTTCTTTTGATTTGGCGGTATTTTTTAGCCATATAAGAATTTTATCTTCCTGATATGCCTTAAATGCCGTAAATTCTTTAACTTCACCCAGATTGGAAATTGTTTTTGTTAATTTGTAAGTATTGTCAATTTTTTTATTTGTATCTCGAGGAATTTTGCAAACAAATACTATATATAATGTTGGCGAGATATTTTCTAATATCTCAAAAAGCTTTTTCATCATTGGGCTGGCGGATTCTGGTCTATCATTACCCCTTAACAAAAAATTTTCTGCATTTATTTCAATCATGGAATTCCCAAAAGCCATAGGAACCGTTTCAAGTGATTCAATAAGAGTTTTTAAATCAGGATTGTTTAATTTTTTATAGTTAAGAGATTTCCATGCCTCATCTAAAGTTTTGCTTTTTAGCTGCTGCAGGTCTTTTTCTAAAGTATAATCTTCATCACCCCAGTATAAAAATATAGGCATAATTTATTCCATGTTTACTACTGTCTATTAATTATACAATAAATAAGTTAATCCTCGGTTTAATGGGCTTAAGTCGTAAAAATTATTTTATGATAAAATATAAATGTACTTAGAGAATAAAGTGTATGTGTAAATGAATGAAGAAAATACAGTAATAGTTTTAGACGTAGAAACAACAGGTTTGGATTGTCTGCGAGAGAAAATGATTGAATTTGCAGCAGTAAAACTCGTAAATTATGAAATTGTTGATGAGTATGAAACTTTAATTAATCCTGAAAAGCTAATAAGACCATCTAGTATGAAAATTCATGGAATAACAGATGAAGAAGTTGCAGATAAGCCGAAACTTTCAGAAGTCATGCCGAAAATACTAGAATTTATTGGCGATTATCCGATAGTAGGACACAATGTTATTTTTGATTATAATTTTTTAAATCAGGCATGTCGAGAGCTCTATGATAAGACACTTTCGAATCAAAGAATAGATAGTCAGCATATGTTTAGAGAGGTTTTTCCCGAAGAATTTTCGCATGGACTAAGTGCTTTGTTGGAAAGATTTGATGTAAAAGCAGACATAAAACATAGGGCAATGGCTGATGCAAAGAATTTAGCCTATGCGTATCCTGCGTTAAGAGCATTGTATGAGCAAAAATATGCCTGGCAATTAGGTCAAATGCCTAATATAGAATATTTGCTTGAAAGATATGTAAGGATTCAAAATGCAGTTCAAACAATGCAAGCAGAATTGATGGACATAAAATCAATATTTAAAATATATTTTGAAAATGGCGGACAGTCAGTTCAGGCTTTAACCGGAGAAAAACTTATTTGGGCATCAAAAGTTCAGTATGATTATGATATTGACATAATTAAGCCTGTTATAGAGGGATTGGAAGCTTCTTCGAGAGTATTTAAGCTGAATAACGGACTTATTGACAGAATGATCGACGGAATAAGTTTGGATGATGAAGTAAAAGATAAATTGGCTTCAGGCAGAATAAAAGTTGGGGAAAGTAGAAACGTTATTGTTCAAAGAGCAGATAAGAATAATTTTTTGGATTAGTTTTATATATAAAATAAAAAAAGTGGTCGGGATCTATTAATAAATCCCGACTTTTTGTTGAACATTATTTAAAAAAAACATGTTAATGGAAAACGAATACAGAATATTATATAATTAAATTAATTAAAAACATCATAAAAAAATAAAAAATTATCCGCCAAATGGATGATATTTTATAACGCCAAAAGCAGTATGAAGTTTTGTAAAAGGTGAAAAAAACCTTAACGGTAGAGGTTATAGCTGTTTTTGGGTTTTCTACATTAAATAGAGGGTTGGAAATAAAATACCTTTGCAGTACATTATAATCACACCTCAAGCAAAGGTGCGGTCTTGAAGGAAACGGACGCAAGGACGAAGAAAATATAGACCATCATGAGCAAGTAAAAGGGTTTAGTAATCCGATTTTGTAGATAAAAAACAAAATAAAAAACTACTTGACTGATAATTTTGTCGGTGTTATTATGCACATTACGCAAAAAAATAACAAAGACAGAAGAAATCTGAACCTTGAAATTTGAATAACTGAAACCAAAAAAAACGAAATTAAACTCGCGTTAATTCAAAAAACAATTGGTCAGGAACTAACTCAATTGGTTATAATTGAAATTTTATAATCTGACAATGGAGAGTTTGATCCTGGCTCAGGACGAACGCTGGCGGTGTGCCTAATACATGCAAGTCGAACGATAAGGCTCTCTTCGGAGAGTACATAAGTGGCGGACGGGTGAGTAACACGTAGGAAATCTGCCCTAAGGAAGGGGACAACATCGGGAAACCGGTGCTAATACCCTATATGTGGTAAGTTGAAATATTTATCATGAAAAC
>JAQUYY010000098.1 GCA_028691575.1 Candidatus Gastranaerophilales bacterium | reverse complement strand
AGGCGTATCATCAATAATCAAATCAACGCCGGTACAAGTTTCAAGAGTTCTTATATTTCTTCCTTCTCTTCCGATTATACGACCTTTCATTTCATCATTCGGCAAATTAACAACAGAAACAGTGGATTCAACCACCTGATCCATAACGCATCTTTGCATTGTTGTTGAAATTATTTCTCTTGAATATTCATTTGCTTTTTCTTTAATTTTTGATTCGTTTTCACGAATTAATTGAGTATACTCCAATTGAAGGTCATTTCTTAATTGATTTAAAAGCATTTCTTTAGCTTCTTCAACAGTTAACCCTGAAATTTTTTCAAGTTCAGTCAACTGTTTTTGAACTAATTCTGCCAAATAATCTTCTTTTTCATAAAGTTCATCAATTTTTTTAGTTAATTCTATTTCTCTCTCGGTAGCTTTTTGAAGTTTTGTTTCTACTTTTTCTTCTTTTTGATTTAAACGATTTTCAAGTCTTGATAATTCAGCGCGTCTTTCTTTCATATCAAAATCAAAATCTCTTATTTCATTCTGTAATTTGTCTTTTGCTACTATTAGAGCTTCTTTCCTCTGGAGTTGAACCTTTGCTTCAGCTTCTTGCAGTTTTTTATCTGTTTCTTTTTGAATATTTTTTAATTTTTGAGAAGTTATCACAAACAAAACAGCTAAAACGACAGCAACTAAAACTACTCCATATAAAATCATGCTATCTATTGTCCTATACCTCTTACTATCTGTTTACAAGTTTTTATGCAAATTTATTGCAATATAATAATTACTTTTTTTAATATTATCATATAACGAGCATTTTTAATAGTTTTAATTAATTTAAAATGCAAAAACTCTATGTTAATACTAAAATTAAAGCTTTATTACTGCGAAATAACCTGTTCTTGATTTTTAGAAACGAGTTTTTCTCTGATTTTTAATTCAATTTCAGCCAAAAGCTCTTGATTATTATTCAAGAAATCTCTTGTTTTATCTCGTCCTTGACCAATTTTATCTTCATTATAACTAAACCACGAGCCTGATTTTTTCACAATTTCCATATCGGTTGCAACATCAAGTATACAGCCAGTTTTAGAAATTCCTTGTCCGAAAATAATATCGAACTCAGCATTTCTAAAAGGAGGTGCAACTTTATTTTTTACAACTTTAACTTTTGTTCTGTTTCCAAATTCTGTTCCATCATCCTTTAATGTTTCTTTTTTCCTTATATCAAGCCTTACAGAAGCGTAGTATTTCAACGCATTGCCACCTGTTGTTGTTTCAGGATTGCCATACGGTATGCCGATTTTTTGTCTTAATTGGTTTATAAAAATAACGGTTGTATTTGTTTTGCTCACAACACTTGTTAATTTTCTTAATGCTTTACTCATAAGCCTTGCTTGAATACCCATTTGCTGATCTTCCATAGAACCATCAATTTCAGCTTTTGGAACAAGAGCCGCAACTGAGTCTACTACTATTATATCAACTGCTCCTGAGCGAACCAGTTCTTCAGTTATTTCTAAAGCTTGTTCACCCGAATCAGGTTGTGTAATTAACAATTCATCAATATTTACGCCTAATTTTTCTGCATATTCAGGGTCTAAAGCATGTTCCGCATCAACAAATGCTGCAATACCGCCCATTTTTTGAGCTTCTGCAACTATATGCTGAGCTAAAGTAGTTTTACCGCTACTTTCCGGTCCATAAATTTCTATGACCCTTCCTCTTGGAATGCCGCCTATTCCAAGTGCTATATCTAATGATAATGCCCCCGTTGGAATGGCTTCCACCGCTACGGAATGTTTATCGCCAAGTTTCATTATTGAACCTTTTCCAAAATCTTTTTCAATTTTTTCAATGGCTCTTGCAAGCGCTTTTTGACGCTCATCTGAAATATTTTGTTCAACTTTATCTTTAACTGCCATATTTTTTCACCTTTCAAGTTTATTTAACACTTATAATAAATTATACTCTATATTTAAGTTTTTTTTCGAGTTTGTAAATTTTCTTATCTCTATTTATTCTCTTCAAAGTTATTTTGCCTTAATTTTCAAAAAACATATTCAACTTAGCCATTTACTTTTTATTTAAATAATATTATACTTATTACTACAAATGCAATAATAAGGTTGAATCCATGTCAAAAATTTTAGTCATCGAAGATAATCCGATGCATCTTGAAATAGTTACGGAAATTCTTAACAAAGCCGATTACAGCCTCTTAACGGCTAATGATGCTGCTACCGGAATTAATATTGCAACAAAAAATAATCCTAATTTGATTTTAATAGACATAAACTTACCTGATCAAAACGGCTATTTAACTGCAAAATTTTTAAAAGAACAAAAAGAAACATCCGGCATCCCGATTATCGCTATTACTGCTTTTGCAGGGGAAGAAGAAAAACAAAAAGCGCTTAATTCGGGTTGTGATGATTTTATTTCAAAACCTATTAATATAAATAACTTTATCTCAATTATTGAAAAAAACACTAAAACATCAAAAAATTTAACCACACTAATAAAAGAACCCCAAGCAGAACATCGTCCTTTAAAAATCAACAAAAATTCAACACCCAAAATACATGATGTTTTGGTTATTGACGATAATCAAATGAACACCGAGCTTTTAAAAAGTGTTTTGCTTCAAATAAACCAAAAACCAACAGTTATAAACGATGGCTTTAAAGCTTTAAAACTGATTGAGCAAAAACATTTTGATTTAATATTATTAGACATAATGATGCCGGAAATTAACGGTTATGAAATAATGGCAAAAATAAAAAAAATTCCACTAAATCAAAATACTTCAGTAATTTTTATCAGCGCCTTAAATGAAACTCAGCATATTGTAAAAGGACTTGATTTGGGATCTTGTGATTATATTACAAAACCTTTTAATATGGATGAGCTAAAAGCCAGAATACTAAGTGTTTTAAGAATTAAAAATCTTCAAGATGAATTAAAAGAAAATAATAAAAAATTAGATCAAATAAACCAATTTTCAGCAGATGGCATTGTAATGCTAAACAATGATTTTGAGATAGTTTCATGCAGTAATAAATTTTTAAAATGGTTTAACAAAACACAAGATGAGGTTGCAGGGCAAAATTTTTGTAGAATTATAAGCCATAATAAAAGAAATAAAGATAATTGCGAATTTTATCAACAAATAATAAACAGCGATAAAAAAGTTATTGAAAAATATAATTTATTAGACGAAACAAATAACAGGCATTTTGAACTTAGTTGTTCTCAAATAACTACGGAACAAGAATCTTGCGGATTTGTGCTGATAATCAGAGATGTTACTTTGAAAAAAACTTTAGAAAAACAAAAGGAAAATTTCATCGCAACTTTAACACATGATCTAAAAACACCGATAAGAGCCGAAATAACAGCACTAGAGCTACTTTTGAAAGGACATTTCGGAACATTAAAATCAGAACAAAAAAATATTATTGAAGAAATTTTATGTTCAGGAAAATTCATGTTTAATATGGTTGATGCAATTGTAACCAAATATCGTTACGAAAATGGCAAAATCACTTTGCATAAAGAAATTTTCGACATAAATGAATTAATCAAAAGCAGCTATTCAGAATTAAAATGCCTTACTAATGATAAAAAGCAGGATGTTACATTCGGATTTTTAGACGAAAAATTACTCGTAAAAGCTGATATTATTGAAATTAAAAGAGTTATAACAAATTTATTTTCAAATGCAATTTCTTACACATTAGAAAACGGACGAATTATAGTTAAAACAAAAAAACAAGCTGGATTTGCCCAAATATCCTTTATTGACAATGGAAGAGGCATTTCAAAAGAAGATTTGCCAATGTTATTTGATAAATACATGAGCTACGCCAGAAAATTTCGTCAAATAGGCACAGGGCTTGGCTTATACGTTTCAAAACAAATTATTGAAGAACATAAAGGTACTATTTTTGTCGAAAGTGAAGAAGATAAAGGAAGCACCTTTACTTTTACTCTGCCGCTATCAACCGAGGCTCAAGCCTGCACAGAGATTTAGAGATTGTCCCGTAATCCCTTGTGCGGAATCAGAAATAAAATAACAAACAGCATCTGCTATTTCTGATGGGGTTATCCATCTTTTTTGAGGAATCATATCCAGTTGCTCCTGCTCATTTAAAGTTCCGTTTTCAAAAACTTCCTCTGATAAAGCAGTTTTAACCCATCCGGGATTTATTTGATTAACAGTAATGCCAAATTCAGCAACTTCAAGCGCTAAAGATTTCGTCAGACCTGTCAAACCAGCCTTACTTGCCGAATACAAAGTTGCATTTGCTTCGCCGACTGCTCCGCTAATTGAGCCAATATTAATAATTCTGCCCCATTTTTGCTTTTTCATCTGAGGAATAGCCAAATTTGTCAATAAATACGGTGCATGAAGATTAATTTTAAATAACTGTGAAATTTTTTCTTTTTCTGTTTTTTCAATCGGTGACCAAATATATTCCCCTGCATTATTAACTAAAATATCAATACTGCCTGTTTTTTTAACAACTTCGTTTATTAATTTTTGACAAAAATTATCGTCACATAAATCCCCGGCCAAAAAATATTCTGAATTGCATTTTTGAGCCTGTTTTTTGAGTTTTTCTTCATTTCTTCCCGTTAAAAAGACATCATAACCCTTTTGAGACAGCACAAAAGCAATTTGTGCGCCTATTCCCGATGAACTTCCCGTAATTAATGCTGTTTTTGTCATTTTAGTAAACTTTTCTTTCTTTTATTAATAATTCAAATATAAACTATCTTAACATATTTGTTTAGTTTGTAAAAATCAATTAAAATTAGTCTGTGTATGTTAATTAAAAAATAAAGGCGAAAAATGAAAGCAAATACGGCAAATTTACTGCAATTTTTAAAAAACGCCGGAATATTAGAAATTCCTGTGTATCAAAGAAATTATAGCTGGTCATTGGAACAATGCGCACAGCTTTGGTCTGATATTTCAAGTCTTGCAAGAAATGAAAATATCAAAAACCACTTTATGGGTGTAATTGTATACGTTGAAAAAGGAATTTCCCAAATATCATCGACAAATAGGTTCTATCTAATAGACGGTCAACAAAGACTGACAACAATTTCGCTTATATTATCAGCTTTAGACGAATTTATCGATGTAAAAAAATATTTGTTTAACATCAACGAAAATGGGAAAAACAGATACAAACTGTATTTAAACAATGAAGATAAAGCTACATTTATTTCTATCATTGAAAAAAAAGAAGATTTACCAAGAATTTTTTCTGCACAAATTAATGAAAACTATAATTTCTTCAAAAAAGCAATAAAAGAAAGCAAAATAAGCCCTTTAAAATTGATAAATGCTTTATCAAGACTTACCATAATCGATGTCGCCCTTGAAAAAGACAATGATAACCCGCAATTGATTTTTGACAGTTTAAATTCCACAGGACTTGCATTATCTCAAAGCAGCCAGATTAAAAACTTACTGTTGATGGGCATTGACAGGTCAGAACAAGAAGATATTTATAATGATTATTTGAAACCTTTAGAAGAATTATTTGCCAATAACAAAGAATTTGACCGATTTATATCTGATTATTTAACTATCCAAAATAACGGTTCAATTCCAAAATTAAATCAGTTATATTCGGCATTTAACGCATTTTTTGCCGAAAGATTAAGATTTCAGACTAGAAAAGAAATTGCAAAACATTTGTTTAAATATGCAAAATATTTCAAGAAACTGACTACTGCAAATTTTGACGATATTGAATTAAAAGAGAATATCAGAGATTTAAATACTCTTGAAGCCTACGATTCATACCCGTTTTTAATGGAAGTTATGGAAGATTTTGAAAACGAACTTATCAATAAAGATATTTTTATTGATATTTTAAAAAGCGTTGAAAATTATGTGCTAAAAAGAGCAATCGATGAAACCGAGGAACAGCTTGAAAACAAGACATTTTCAAACCTTTCGAAAGATATTAACGAAATGCTTGCATTAAGGGTATTTACCCCGAAAATAGTTAAAAAGCCCAAAGGAGTGAGCATTTCAGATATTACAGCTCAAACAATTGCTTAAAAGTTTTGCAATGCATATGAGTTACTTTTTACTATGTATACTTCGCCAACAAGCAGGTGAAGTGCGGAATGACATGGGTAAACTTATTGACTAATATTCACTTTTATTGATACAAATACTTTGCAGAACAGCCCAAACCGATATTATTTTCACAAGGTACTTCGTCCTCAAATCCATACGGTTTAAGTCCGTTTTGAAAAATATAAACTCCGAAAATATCTTTTCCTTCTTCGTTTGGTCCTTTATTTCCATTTATATCAACACTTATTATTCCACAATAAGGATTTGTTAATGTTGATAATTGTAATGAACATGCAGATCTTTCGTAATCAAAAGTATAAATAGTTCCATCTGCCGCAATAAATCCTGCATTATCACTTAAACTATCCATTAAAGGAGTTCCCCCTAAATTAACTGTTCCCGGCCAACAATCGTCTGCTATTACATTAGGACAACTTTTAATGTAGTTAAAATGCTCCATATATAAATTTTTTAATTCCTCATTTTGACCTGTTGCCAAAATTCCCTTAAAGTCTCCGTTTTCTTGAATAATAAGCAACGTAACCTGTGTTAAATTAGCATAAACTTTCTTCCATTTTACTATATTTTCAGCCTGATTGGTTCCCGAAAGAACAGTAGGCAAAGTTATAGATGCAATTATCCCTATTATTGCAATTACAACTAAAACTTCCGATAAAGTGAACCCTTGTTTCTTTTTCATAATATTG
>JAQUYY010000097.1 GCA_028691575.1 Candidatus Gastranaerophilales bacterium | reverse complement strand
ATCTTCCAGATTAATTATCCCCCAATTCCCTTTGTGACAAGGAGCTTTGCAGGATAATCTCGATAAAATTGCACTATCATTATTTAAAGGACATAACCCCGAGCTTGGAACTTTAATATTTCCGGCAATTGTAAGTTTTCTTTTAGGAATTTTATTTTTAATTTTTTTAATGCAATTTTTTATCCCATTTATATCTTTGAAATTGCTCAAATCAATCGCAGAAATATTTTGCTGATTAGCTAAAGTAAGCATAGACTGGCTTAATGACAAATTCAAACCTTTACCTAATTCAATAGAAATTCTGTCAAAATCCGAGTCGTTAATTATAGCCCACCAATAACCGATATTGTTAATCACAATCGATGCCGGATAAGGTTTAGCAACACATAACAACTTGACATACTCATATACCCTGTCAAAATCCCTTTCTATTAATATATTTGGCGTGCTCAAATTTAATAAAATATTTTGTTCGGCACAAAAATTTTTAACATGCTCTAATATACTGTTAAAACTGCTTTTAGCCAAATCCGAAGTATTTAAAATTTCACCGTATTCAATTGATTTAACAGGATTAAATTTTAATTTTTTTATATATTTTTCTAAAATTTTAATCTGCTCAAAACTCGTTAGCCTAAGAGTTAAATCAGGCATTTCTTGAGAAATAACGTTTTTCTTCAAACGCATTTTTGTATATTCCCAATCAATACTTTTAATATTGCCTTTAAATTTAAAATCCCGGCTTTCTGAGCTTAAAAATTCTCCCGAAAAATGATTCGTCCGATAAAGTGAATCACCTAAATGTTTAAACGGCAGTTTTTGATTTTTAAATATTTTAGGTTTCTGAAGTATTTTTTCAATAAGAACAATACTATCTATCAAGTCATCTTCACTATCAAATTTCCCTTTTATAATAATACTTTCAACCAGTTTCTTCTTTTGTATTTCTTCTGCCAGCCATGGCAAATTGTCACTATCTATCGAAAGTTTATAATTTTTATATTTTTTCATTTTTTCAAGATTTTTTATATAAATTTCTTCGGTAATATTTATCGTGTCAATCTTCAAAAACTGCTCTACAAAGTCAATACCGGAAAGATTATGTATGTTTAATCCAGAATCTATGATTACCTTAAACGGTACTTTCTTTAGTTTTAGAAAATCTAATACTGTAAAATTATTGACTAAAATACCGTCAACTTTTGTTTTTAAAAGCAAGGATAAAAGTTTTTTTACATCATCAATTTCTTTTTCCTGAACAGATGCTGTAAAATTCAAATAAAATTCAAAATCACTTTTATGGGCAAAATCAATAATTTCATCAATTTTATTACTGTTTTCGGCTATAAAATCCTTATAAGATGCAAAAACATTGCGACATGAAGTTTTTTTAACGACTTCAATGTCTTTTGTTGAACTTATTGGCGCAAAAATTTTAATATTTTTCATGAGTATAATAATACTTTTTGTTTCTTGATAATACAAGCCTAACGCAAAAAAAATGTTACAAACACTAAGTTTTATTGAAAATAACATTAATTTTTTAATGATTTTAATCTATACTTTATATAGAAATCATAGGAAGTATGGAGAAATAAAATGCTAATAGTAATGAAGCCGATGGCTACCGAAGAAAACATAACAAAAGTATGCGAATTTATTAAATCAAAAGGGTTTGATACTCACCTGTCAAAAGGTGAAATAAATACAGTAATCGGAGCTGTCGGAGGTAAAAGCATTGATTTCAGAGACATTGAGCTATTAGACGACGTTCGGGAAGTAATAAAAATTTCTTCTACATATAAACTCGCAAGCAGAACTTTTAAATCCGAAGATACTATTGTAAAAATAAAAGATATCAAAATTGGCGGAGATAATTTCTCCATAATTGCAGGACCATGCACAATCGAATCGTACGAACAGGTTGACCAAACAGCTAAAAAACTTTCCGAATGCGGTGTTAAGCTTATAAGAGGTGGGGCTTTCAAGCCTAGAACTTCGCCATACAGCTTTCAAGGAATGGGTGAAGAAGGATTAAAAATCATACGAGAAGTTGCGGATAAATATAATATGCTTGTAACCTCAGAAGTCATGGATGCTTCCCAAATTGATTTAATGTTAAAATATGTTGATATCCTGCAAATCGGTGCAAGAAATATGCAAAACTTCAACCTTCTAAAAGAAGTCGGCTTAATAAAAAAGCCCGTAATCCTTAAAAGGGGATTATCAGCAACAATTGAAGAATGGTTAATGTCAGCAGAATATATAATTTCCGGAGGAAATCGAAATGTTATTCTCTGTGAAAGAGGCATAAGAACATTTGAGACTGCAACTAGAAATACTCTTGATATTTCTGCAATCCCTGTTGTCAAAAAGTTAAGCCACCTTCCAATAATTGTCGATCCAAGCCACGGTACAGGTTTAAGGGATAAAGTAGCCCCGATGTCCAGAGCAGCAATTGCAGCAGGTGCTGATGGCGTAATGATAGAAGTTCATTATAAGCCCGAAATCGCTCTTTGTGACGGTGCTCAATCACTTACTCCGGAACAATTTGCAGAATTAAAAAAACAACTAAAAGTTATCGCCCCGGTTGTTAATAAAAAATTATTGTAAAAAAATATAAACTTAAAATAAAAAGCATGCAAATTTTTGTTTGTTTGCATTTAATATATATGTAGGGCTGGACTATTAAAATGAGATTAAAAATTTGATTAATCCCATAAACAATACAAATAATGCAAAAATACATTATTACAATAAATTATTGCACCCAACTTCTTTTGGGTTGAAAGAATCGAGTCCTGATAATTTTGAATTTCAAGAAAAAACTATAACAACAAAAAATATTATTTTTAAACAAAAAGGCAACATTTCGAATGTTGTCTTTTTCAAAGGTCTGGAAAACCCGGCATTTAACTGGGACGAATCTCCCCGATTCAAAATGAAAATTGCTAACGTTTCACGCTTTCAAAACAATATAAAAGAAATACCCGAAAATGCATTCCGAACAAATCCCGATTTAAACTTTAAATTTTATAAAGATAAAGAAGAAATAGGTTTAATCTACCCTCCAACAGGAAGACAAGTAGGATTTATTGATTATGATATTTTGAATCATTTATATGATGATATTAAAAATAATCCAAACGATTTCAGAATAAAACTTTGCAATAAATCTGAAGAATTTGAAGGAATGAAATGTTTTGGTCTAAAGGCTCACTTAATTTATGTCGGCAATAATCCTGACAAAATGAAAGAAAAATTTAATAATATTTTTGAAGATATAGAATGTCAAAAAATCATATACGAGCCAACTTCTGCTCAAAACCCTGAAATGCTTTTAAAAACGATTCTGAAATATGACGAACAATTACATGGAACTGAAGAAGCTAAAAAAACTGAAGAAATTATCAATAATATTGCCAATGAAATTCAAAATCCTGCGAATGAAACCATCTTGCTTGTAGGGCATTCCGGTCCTGACGGAGATACAATCGGATGTGTTTTAGGAATGAAAAACGCAATAAAAATGACGGATAAAAATAAAAGGGTAGATTGTGCTATTGACGATAGGATTCCTGAATTATTTTCTTACATTCCCGGTGTCAAAAAAATAAAAATGATTTCTAAAGAAGAAAAACTAAAACTATTAGATATGCAAATAAAAAACTCTGCTTACAAAGGAACGACGGATGCATATAAAAACTTAAAAAAACACCTTGAAACAAGTGTAAAAACAATTACCCCCAACAAAAAGTATGATTTGATAATCTTTATGGATGTATCTTCTCCGGAAAGATTTGGTGCTAGCTTAAAAAGCCATGTCGACCCTTCTAAAACCAAGCTAATCTTTATTGATCACCATCCGGAAAGAATTAACGAGTGGGATAAAATGAGAAATGAAACCGGGATTGATGTCAAAAAAGCCAAAAATAATAATCTCTATTGGGTAGAAGATAGAATTCCTGCCGCAGTTGATATGATTACGGTAATTGCCGGAAAACTCCTTCCATGGCTAAATAATGATGACAAAGAAATTCCTGCTGCTCAAAAAGACTTGTTTGAAAATTTTTCTACTGCAATAATGACAGGTCTTTATACGGATACCGGTTCGATGTCTCGAAATGCCAACCTTTTTGAAGAAGATTATGCTCTACAAAGATGGGAAAGACCTTTTTACAAAACCAAGGGACTGGCAAAATGGTTTTCTGAAAAAACAAATCAAAAAATCTCTACAAATTTTATCTCTAAAAATTTAAGCGAACACGATTCAAAACTAAAAAAATATAGTTACACGATAAGAAGAATCGCCAAAAACGGTATTTTTCAAAATAATGCAATCGGTCTGGGATATATTCAAGTGAACGCAAAAGACTTTCATTATTTGAAATCTCAAATGATAAAAGACAATCCTGAATATACCGAAACAGATGTTTATGGATGCTTTAAATACCCATATATCGGCAAATTAAGAAGACCTTCCTTCGATAAAAACAATGTAAATAATAAATACAATAAAGACAAAATTGCTTATTTAGCCGTACAATACCCTGAAGGGAAAATTCGCTTTTCTTTTCGATCAAAGCAAGGCTCTAATCATGCTGCTCTTCTTGGCAACCTTTTTAACGGAGGGGGCCACAATTCAGCTGCAGGAGGAAGGATAAAAATCCCAAATGTTGATTTTAACACTAAGTTAGTTGTAAAACTTAACGGTAAAATTGAAGAAAATCCTGAAGAAATATTAAAGGTTCTCAAAAGAAATTTTCAACTGAATAAATCTTCGTTGCCAAATGAAGAAAAAGAAATCCTTTTAACCAGAGTTTCAGTAGAAACATCCAATAATAATTCGGGAAGAAATGTTCATCAATTAATTAATGATGTTGTTCAAGAAATCAGAAAAGAGCAAGAAATAACTACGCCAACCGAACAAAATACTTCCGAAAAAGTTTTATTAAAAATTTAAATGACATAAAACATAATTTATTGTAAAATTAAATAAAATACATTAAATACTAAAATTAAGGATAATAAAATGAGTGATTATCGTCGCTGGTATGATAAAGATCCCTTTTTAAAAGAAGCGCTTGAGTTATTGAGTTTATCTTCTGAAGATACAAAAGATAAAGCTGCAGATTTTATTTTGAACTTGCAAGAACAAGTTGCAGGAGATGTTATAGAACGCCTTTATGAGACTATAACAAGGTTTCAGGCAAACGGTAAACGTTGGTACGACAAAGACCCTATAATGATGCGAGCTATTGAACTTTTAAGAGTAGCCAAACCTAGTGTTCAAAGAATTGCAGCAAAGAAAATCTTAAAAGCACTTGCTCAAGATAGTTTTGAAGATTTAGAAACAGATTTTTCAGAAAATTAAATGAATACACTAAATTTAAAAGACATACAAAACCAAAAAGATACAAGAGGAATAGAAATTCAAAAAGTCGGAGTAAAAGACGTTGAAATTCCTCTTATTATTCAGCGTAAAAACAATACCGGCCAAACTGTCAGCGCTAAAGCCAGAATAAATGTATCGTTGCCAAAGGATTACAAGGGAACTCATATGTCCAGATTCGTCGAAATACTTAGCGAATGGGGGCAAAAAAATTTGCTTGGCGTTGATATTTATGGTTTTTTGCTTGAAGTGGCAAATCGACTTGATGCCAATAGTGCTGAATTAAGGTTCAAATTTAAATATTTTATTGACAAAAAAGCGCCTAAAAGCGGTTATTCATGTCCAATGGGCTATGATTGCGCATTTGAAGGCAATTTAAATAAAGAAACCAATAAATATGAATTTATACTTGAAGTTAATGTCCCTATCACGACTCTTTGCCCTTGCAGTAAGGAAATTTCAGATTATGGAGCTCATAATCAAAGAACTTTTGTTAAATTAAAAATCAGCTACAATGCCGAGCAAATTCTATGGATAGAAGATTTAATCGAACTTGTTGAAAACTGCGGAAGTAGCCCTGTTTACCCGCTTTTGAAACGGGAAGATGAAAAGTATGTTACAGAAAGAGCCTACGAAAACCCTAAATTTATAGAAGATGTTTTAAGGGATGTTATTTCTGAATTAAGAAAATTTGAGCAAATAAATTGGTTTGAACTGGAATGCGAAGCCTTTGAAAGTATTCATAACCACAGCGCCTGGGCTTATCAGAAAGAATTTTTAAATAAGTAAGAACTACTTGCAAGTTCCTGTTGTGTAGTCTATTTCATTGCAATATAATGCTAATTTTGAACAGCCTTGACCTGAGACACCACCTACGACTGTCGAAGATTCAACGCAACAATATGGATCATTAGGATCACTTACATCTCTGGTTCTGGAATGAACTTTATATACACCATTTGCATAGCCTCCACTATAAAATATATCTTTCCCTTGAACATTAGGCTTTTTAGAACCGTTTACATCTATTCCTAAAAAAACGCAACTGGTTGTCGGACATTGATTGGTAATAGATCCAATTCTTAGATAAGACCCGTTTGCTAATATTGCAGTAAAATTTGTAGAAAAATTACTATTTATTGCTGCTCCATTTAAAGTAAAAGATTCGCCAACTTCGTGCCAACAAGGATTGTTGTCTGCTTCAGTTGCTTGAGCAGGACATTTTTTTATGTAATTCATTTTTTCTAAAACTGCATTTCCAAATTCATTGCTTAATGTATATCCAGTTGATGTAAATATACCACTCAAAGTACCGCCATGATCTAAAGATGCTAATCTCCAAGCCTGCGAAATATCTGCATAAGATTTTTTCCATTTTGCGATATTTTCAGCGTTGTTTGTCGTACCAAATAACATCGGCGTTACGATGGAGGCAATTATTCCGATTATGGCAA
>JAQUYY010000096.1 GCA_028691575.1 Candidatus Gastranaerophilales bacterium | reverse complement strand
AACAAAAATTTTGAAATTGTCATTTAAATTTTAATAAAAATATGATTTAAACTCTTGCTACAAAAGAGTATTAGGATTTTAAATCATGCAAATCATGTATTCACCATGTTTTTTGGAATTTGATTTGTGAAAACTCATGAGCCACATGGGATACGGCAATTTAGATTTAAAGCGCCCAAAACCCATGCCACGCATGGGATATCTCTTTACAAATCATTGTAATCATGGTACAACATGATTTGTAGCTATTTAATTCATGCAAACATAAGCATATTTGTGGTTTTAGCTACAGAAAGGAAATGTTGACATGAAAAAGAGAACAGGCTTTACTTTAGCCGAAGTTTTGGTGGTGATTGCAATAATCGGAATAGTGGCAAGCATAATTACTCCAATGTTGTTTGGCACAACAAACGATGCTGAATTAAAATTAGCCTTTAAAAAGGCTTATTCAACAGCATCTCAAGCTTGGTTAATGGTTGTAACAGAGAATCCCGGTGTTTATACACAAAAGAGTGGATGGGCAATAGGAGATACTAAAGAAAACAGACCGGATTTATTTAAAGAAAAATTTAATGTAATAAAAAGTTGTATAAATGAAACCGGCTGTTGGCCGGACGAATATGAATATAATTACTTGTTGGGTAACAATTTAAATTCAACAAAAACTTTCAGCTGGATTACTGCTGATGGGATGTGCTGGGCTGCTCCATGGTATGGAGGTGATAATGCACATATAGTGGTTGATACTAATTGTAATAAAAAACCAAATTTAATAGGTAAGGACATATTTTCTTTTTTACTGGGAGTTGATGGGACTATATATTTTGCAATTGATGATAAATCTTCAGATGGAAATCCTATATCAAGAGGAAAAGTTGGACCTTATTTAGAACCTCCGACTACGATTAACAGTCGTAGTGTTGATTTTAGAGATTGGCTGATAAATTAACAAAAGATTGTTTATCGGATTTCATTCTCCTTGCAATGACATCAATAAGTCACTAAGTGAATGAAAATTGTTTTATAAAGCATTAAAAGTACTTTATGAAAACAGTTATTTTTTCACCAAATAATAATTCTTATCTGGCAAACCGTCTTTCTGAGCTTGCCCCGAATTACTTTGATATAGAGGTTATTTCGGCTGAAAAATGGAATGCTTTTGATGGAAACAATCAATCTGTTAAAAACATTTTTTTTGAAAGCGAATCAGCCTTTGAAGCATTGCTTGATTTGGATTTTAATTCTTTTTTTACGCTAAATACTTATTCGTCAATTTTAAAATCAACCAATCATTTAACTAAAACAAAAAAATTTAAACAAATAAAAAATGTTAATACCTTAAAAAATTTTTTAATTGGTTCATAAATTAATAAAAAAACTTTTGAAAAAAAACTCCCTGCAATTGTTAAAATGCCATCGTTTCAAAATGAATATTTTAATGCCATTTTTGTTGATAATAAAACGGTTTTGAACACTTTGTTTGATTATTATTCTTTACTGAAATTCTTTAAACCGGATTATAAAAATTTTATTTTTTATAATCTCCCGCCACTATTTTCTTCAAAAATTTTTAATTTTATTGTGTTAGAAAATAAAATATTTTTTTCATTTGCCAGAAATCTTGATTTCCTGAAACCTCAACTGCCTCAAGTCATTTACCCCTCAGAATTATTACAAAGCAGTGTCATAAAAGTTGCAAATGAATTTGGCTTGAATTTCTGTTCAATAAATGTGCTGAAAACAGAAAAAGGGCTTACTATTGTTGATATTTCGCCGTTTCCAAATATAGAAACAATTGAAAAAATTTACAAAATTGAAATAGTCCCTGCTTTGATTAGTTTTATATCGAGAACCGGCAATTAAAACAAAAAATGAGGCAGGATCAATCAAATAGTAACTTGAAAAAATTTATTATCCCTGTTTATACAAATTTTGAGCATTTGAATTTCTTAAATAGTCTAAAATTGCACCGCCAATTTCTTCTGTCGGATCAAAATATGGACAAGTCGGCAATAGAGAATTTCTTACCATCATCTTACAAAGTGGTCCAAAGCCATCCGGGACTTGAGTTTTTCTATATATACCCGCCAACAGCGCCTGTACTGTAGGTGAAGTTGTATTATTAAATCTTGAAATAACAGGATAAGTTTTTTCAACTTCTTTTACTCCAGCATCAATCATTCTATCAAGAGTGTAAAGCCCTTCTGCTATAACTTTCTCCTCAGAAGTTTTGCTTAAAACATCAACTACAGCAGGAATTGCTTTTTCCCGATTATTTACAAGACTATTTACCAAAGGCTGATTGAAAATAGTATAATTCCTTGTCATATCAGGTAAAAAAACTTGTTTACCGATATTTTGCGCAAGAGCAAAACTATCATTTTGTTGAAATCTGTTTTGATAAATTTGATTTTGTATCGGATTAACAATCATTTTAAATTCCTCAAATTAAGCATAAATAAATGGTGCACCATTTTTAATTTCATTAAGAATTTCAGTAGCATTTTGGTGAAGAGTGTTTGTATTTTTGCCTTTATTGACTTTTTGCCTGAAATCGTCCATTAAAGGATTTATTGCACTGTTTTTCTTGGCAAGGAAGTTCTTGAGCTCAACATTTACAAGATTTTTTTGCAATTGCAATTCAGTTTGCGCATTAACTTTGTTAACCTGAAATTCTTTTTGAGCTTCAACTGCTGTTTTCCCAAGATATCCAACCCCCGAAACACTTGCAAGTGCAAGAAATAAATTCCTTAAAAGTTTATTGTCTTTATTCATTATCCAGTTATAAAAATGCCCTCTGACATCATCAATATAAGTATAATACTGAATTCCCTGTTTACCTCCCAATGCCTCGGGAGGAGAAACGAAAATAGCTTCTTTTCTTTTCAAAACATCTGTAATCGGCTCTATATCTTCTTTTTTATAACCTGCTTTTTCAAGTTCTTTTTGAGCAAAATCTGATTTGAAATTTAAAGTTTGAAATATTTGTTTTACGGTTTCTTTTTCCTCTTGCAAAACCTTTTCAGGACTTTTTTTCAAAATTTCTTTTACAGTATCGTGAAGCCCATTGTGGTATTTTTGAAACTCATTGGCGGTATTTCTTAGATTTTTAAATATTTTCCCCGTCAAAACTGTTGATAAAACCAGTGTAGAAACACCAACGCCAAGATATAAGAGATTATTTTTTGTATTATTTTCTTCTTTATTTTGTTTTTTTGAGCCTTTAAAGGCGGTAAAACCTTTAAAAACACTTGGAGGGAAACAATTTTGCTCTTGTTTCGTACACATAAGAGCTTTAAACTCTTTTGTTTTCTGATTCAACATATTATTAATAATCTGATGTTTGCCTGAAAAACATTTTGTTTCAACATCAATAAGGTTTTCCTGAAGATTTTCCTGAATTTTCGCATCTTGTTTTTTCACCCAAATTTCTTTGAATCCGTCAACAAAACTTTTCATAATAAAAGTAGCACCTGCAAAGCCAAACATTGCAAATGCACCAATTGTATTTTTTAAAGACGGATTTTGTATGGCAACATAGGTCACAAAATGATTTTCATCATTTAAATTCATATTTCGGGGAAGTTCCGGTAAACTTTTCCAGGTCGGAAGTTTTAATTGATGTTTTGCCGTATTATGAATGATTTTTGAAAATACAGCCACAGAACCAAGCACACCAAGTGTTCCAAGACATAGAGGAACTAACGGATTATCAAGAAGTTTTTTCTTTTGATAAATTGGGGTTTCTGTCAATTCCTTTGGCATGGAAGTATTTTGAGGAATGATAAAGCCTGTATCAAAAGCATTATCTATATCTTCTTTAATAAAATTATCAACCAATACACCTTCTTTTGTTGCAATAAGATTTTTTTCTTGTCTGTCTTTTGTTGCATTTTTTCTATGTTTATCAGGGTTAAATTGTCCTAGATTTGCTTGAAAAATCATATAATTTCCTCTGTGTTATTTAACAATTTTTCCCCTTCAATTTTTTCCCAAGGCAATATAAATTTTGATATTTTATGTCGAAGTTTTTCTAACCAGTCTTTTTCTTTATCATCTTGCTGATCGCCTTGCTGCATCTGTGCGTCAATCATTTCAAAGAAACTGAATATTTTTTTTCTAACTTTGCCAAAATTATCAGAAATAAATTTTTCAATAGCATTTTTTTGCTCCCCGAAAATTGCGGCAAGTTTATCTGAAATATTTGCAAATTTTGATATGGTTTCTTGTATAAAATTATTAATTTTCACCGCTGTATTTTGTATAAAATTCGTTAATTTTGAGATAATATTTGCGACAAACTGCAAAGGCTTGGTAATTATGTTTAAAATTGGTCTTTGAGCAGCAATATCAGATAATTTTGTCTGGATTAAATTATTTAAATTTGCAATTTTTTGTGCAAAATTCACTTCGATTTTTTGCTGATTTAATGTATTTGCAAGACTTTTTTCAAATGCCTGATCGTTTAATTCAGCTCTAATTTTTAAATTTTTCAAAAATTGTCCTATTGCATAGCATTCATCCCAAGACATTTCATTAGGTTTAATTTTTGTGCTTTTACTACCGCCGCCACTCATTCCGGCACACATTGGACAAGCACCAATGGGGTTTCCGTGAGGACATTTTGCTTTTGGAATTGTATTTGGTTGTATTGCCAATTTTGCCATGATTTGCTTTCTTGATAATTTTTCAATAAAAAAATCTGCCTTATTTTTAGCAGATACTTCAAAACAATACAAATCAAAATTTGCATTGCGGTTACTTGGTGACGAAGTACCTGCAACATGTATATTTTAAAATATACATAACTCAATTAAGTATTCCGACTTTAACGGTCGCGACCCGGCTGGGGATTTTCAACCCATTTCCTTTTTTGAGTTAATTTAATAATAAAATCTTCAAATTTTAATGTCAATAAGATTTGAAGATTTTGTATTATTTGTTGTCATTGCGAGAAACTATACCATGCAGGTAACGAAAACTAACTCATTCCGGTATACTTAGCGTACGCTTACAATGACGTGAGTGAGTTTATCTAAACTAAAGGAAGACGAATAACGAACGAACTGCCTTGATTTTCCTTGCTGTTTACGTTAATAGTTCCGCCATGTTTCTCAATAATTTTTTTTGAAAGATAAAGCCCCAATCCCGATCCTATTTTTCTGAATTTCCTTGCTTTTGTAAAAAATCGCTCAAAAATATGTTCAATATCTTTTGACGCAATACCTTTTCCGTTGTCAAAAATTTCTATTACAAGAAAATCTCTGTCAACTTTAGCATTTAACCCGATACTGCCTTCTTTTTGGGTATATGCGATTGAATTATTCAACAAATTTATGATAACTCTTTTAATTTCATTTCCATCAATATCAATATTTGGAATGTCTTGTGCTATATTGATTTTTAACTCTTGATTTCTTTTTAATGCTAAAGGTTTAATATTTTCAATACTTTCCAAAAATAATTTTTCAATATCGGTTTTTTCCTTAATTAATTCATATTTACCGGCATCATGCCTGTATGAATCAAGCAAATTATTGACCATGCCAATAACTTCTTCGTTGCTCTCGAGCATATTTTCAGCGGCTTCTTTTTGTTTGTCATTTAGCTTTCCAAATGTTTCTTTTAATAAAAATTTCAATGTATTTGAACCTGCAATTAACGGGACTTTTAAATCATGCGTAAGTGTTGCTATAAAATCATCTCGCATTTCATCCATTTCTTTAATTTGAGTTATATCATTTAATGTTATTACATAATTTTTTCTATTTTGCGAATCTGTAACCAGCGAAGATAGAACATTAAAACATTTTGTTTCCCCTGTTTTTTTATTTTGAATTTTTATTTCATTTGAAATTTTTTTATTTTTTTGAATAACAGCACAGCTTCCGTTTGATATACCGTTATTGCAATCGTTTTGACAATTACAAATTATTATATCGTTGAAATACTTGCCTAAAATACTTTTTTCAGGTTCTCCTGCCCATTCTGCAATACTGGGATTTATTTTCAGTATTTTAAACTCTTCTGATATTATAATAATACCATCGGCGAGAGAATTAAAAATACTTTTCAAATAAGCATTCTGCTCTCTTAATTCTGTTTCATAAGCCTTAATCATTGATTCTCTATCTTCAAGAGCCTCAATCATATTATTAAAACTTTCTGCAAGCAGGGCAATTTCCCCTTTATGTTTAATCTTTATTCTTCTTGATAAATTCCCGTACCTGATTGCTTTTACTATATGTTTTAATTTGTCCAAGGATTTTATCAGTATAAAATGACGGAATTCCAGATAAATAATAAACCCTAATGAAAATACAAAAAGGAAAAAAAGAATAATAGATATTGTATTTTGTGTAAAAAAATCAAACATATTTTATTTTTTAAATTTGCCAAATAATGAACCCAAGCCTTTATTCGTGTCTTGAACATCTATTTGTCTTTTTTGGGCAAGTGCTTCAACTTTTTTCATTTTACCTTGAATATTTTGTTTTACTTCTTCATCCTGAGTGTATTTTACAGCATATTGATAATAGATATAAGCATCTTTGTAATTAGCTGCTGTTTCAAAAATTGTTGCCATATTCAAGTATATATCAGCATTGGTCGGATCAAATCTTAATGCCCTTTGATAAGATTTAATAGCTTCTGCATTATTTCCTGCAAAAAACAGAGCGGAACCCAAATTGGCATGGTATAAAGGATTTTGAGGAGCTAAAGATGTTGCTGTGACCATGTTTTTAACTGAATTATCAGGATCATCAAGATATTCATATATTTCAGAAACTTCATTATAAAATTCGGCATTGTTAGGTTTTAATTTGATTGCCTCCTGCATATTTCTCAGAGCAAAATT
>JAQUYY010000095.1 GCA_028691575.1 Candidatus Gastranaerophilales bacterium | reverse complement strand
TAATCTTCTGTTTTTTTATAAAGTTTTGCAACTTCATAATACGCATCGGCATTGTTAGGATCATTGATTATAACTCGTTTAATATATTCAATGGCTTTACTTTCTTCTTTATTTTCTACATAGCACTTTGCCAACTTAAAATATGCTTCTGTTAAATTCGGATTTCTATCGGCAGCTTCTTTTAAATATTTGATAGCCTCTATCAATTTGTTCTTTTCAAAACAAATATTACCAAGCTCATAATAAGATTCCAATAAATTCGGATCTTTTTCTATCGCCGTTTTGTAATTGACAATTGCATTTTCAAAATCAGATAACTGCTGCAAGGTTTTAGCCAAACTAAAGAAAGTAAAACCGCTGTTTGCATCCAGTTTCAAAGATTGATTTAAATTATCCAAAGCTTCTTTATACTGCCCCATTTCATAGTAAACAGAACCGATAACCGCAAATGCTTGTGCATGGTTGGATTCAAGCTTCAATGTGTTATTTAATTCAATAAGTGCCTGAGGATATTTTTGATTTTTATAATAAATATAGCCTAAAGCATAGCTAATTTCAGGATCATCGGGGCTGATTGCAAGAGCTATTCTAAATTCGTTCATTGCTTCATTCACCCAGCCCAAAGAACCGTATGCAGTGGCTAAATTCTTATATGCCTCAACATTTTTAGGCTCAAAAGTAGTTACAAATTTAAACTCAGAAATAGCCTCTTCAAACCTTTCCATGATGTTATAGAGCAAACCTAAATAAAAATGTCCTTTTATATTGTTGAAATTTGCGGCAACAACTCTTTGAAAAGCCTGAAAAGCCTCTTTTTTATTGTTTTCTTCATAAAAAATTTTACCAAGAGCAAAAAGTGCTTTATCATTTTTAGGATAAATTTTTATACAGCGTCTGTAATGATTTTTTGCTTCTTCCCGAAGTTCCATTTTTTCATGATTTAAGCCTAATAAATAATGAGATTCATGTGTTCTTGGGAAATTTGTTAATATTTTTTCCTGAATTAAGCTGATTGATTCATCATATTGACCATTTTCAGTATATAAAATAGCCAAAGTTGATAAATTTTCATAATTATTTTCAACCGTATTATCAACAGCATATTCTAAATACTTAATAGCCTTTTCATAATTGCCGTTAACTTCGTATAATTTAGAAATACCTATTAGACAATTAATATTATATTCATCTATTTCAAGTGCTTTTAAATAATATTCTTCGGATTTTTCAAAATTTCTCATACAAAAATAGGTGTGTGCTATTTTTTCATAAATAGAAATCTCTTCATTATCTATGGCCAATGCCTTATAAAAAGCCTCTATTGCCTCTTTATAATCTTTAAGCCTTTTGCACTTATCACCTTTTTGTATTAATTCATCAAATTCGCTAGGCACTTTTATTCCTCGAGCTACTCTTTATGCAGATATTATACTTCGAAAAATCACATTTGGTCAATGAATTTACAAAAATTTCAACAAAAAGAGATGTCTTTTAATGACATCTCTTTAAAAAAACTCTGTATTATTTACTTTAATAAATATTGATAAACCTGATTTCTTTGAACTCTGTTTGTACCGCCTTTAACTTGCGTGTTAACTGCATTTGCGAAAATATCGGCAAAATTATTGTCGGCTAAATAGCCCATATTTCCTAACAATTGCAATGCTTCTGCAGAAATTTTAACAGCAGAATCAGATGCTTGAATTTTTGCCATTGTTGCATATTTAATATTTGGTATTTTTTCATCAATACAGTTTGCACTCAAGTATGTTAAGACTCTTGATGCTTCTAACTCCGCAAACAAGTCTGCTAAAGTGAATTGTATACTTTGAGTTCCTGAAATTGCTTGATTATTAGCGTCTTTTGTATTTTTAACAGCTTGAATACCCGATACTAATGTGCCGTTAGCAAGCCCTAGAGCTGTTGCAGCAATTAATGTTCTTGAAACTGTCATTATAAATTCAAAATTATCTTTTATTATGCCAATATTTTGAGAAACATTTGCATTGATTTCTGCTGCATTTAAAGCAATATTAGTACCTGCAAAATTTCTTTGATTTTCAGTAATATTAATATCAGATTTTTGAATTTCATACAAAGCTGTGTTTTCGCCATCTTTAGCTATAACAATGAAATTATCGGCATTTAGCTGTTCTTTCGAAATTTGTTTTTGACCTTGTAATTTACTGTTATTAATAGATGTTTTGATATCGGAAATTTGAGCAATGCCCGGTTCTGCACAAAGTACCGCATAAATTTTAGTTGAATCAAATTCTGTTGTTGAATATTTTGCCAAAATTTCTCTTGCAACTACCTGATCAACGAGGATTGAAGCAGCTTCCGGATTATTTTTAGCAACTTCTTCAACTGTAACGGTTAACCCCAGATAATCATCATAAAAAGCATTTTCTGCCGGTAACCAACCGATTTTTTGCTCATTAAGTTTTTTAACCAGTTCTGTTGAATTGTTAAACGTATTTTCTTCAAAGAATTTAGCTACATTTTGTTTGTTTTCGTTATGTTTAATTCCTAAATCAAAGTTTGCACTCATTCGCACTTCCTCATTATTCTTACCTATAAATTATAAAATACCATAAATAAAGCCTTTTGAGCAACTTATTGTTAAAATTTTTATAAGTGTTGTTTAATTAACTTCATACTGCAGTATTCGCCGCACATGGTGCAAGGTTTTCCGTAATCAATATTTTCTAAAGTTTCTTTATCAATGGCTAGTTCTCTTTGTTTTTCCCAATCCAAATCGTTTCTTGCAATTGACATTTGTCTGTCTTTTTCAACAGATTGAACTCGTCCTTTTGCCACATCAGCAGCATGAGCAGCTATTTTAGAAGCCATAATTCCTTGTTTAACCTGTTCCTCGTTAGGAAGTCCGATATGCTCGCTAGGTGTAACATAACATAGGAAATCAGCACCATGATAAGCAGCTAAAGTTCCGCCGATGGCTGCTGTTATATGATCATATCCCGGTGCAATATCAGTCACCAATGGTCCTAAAACATATAAAGGTGCATTTTGGGTCAATGTTTTGATTGTTTCAATCACTCCCGGTATTAAATTTAACGGAACATGTCCCGGACCTTCCACCATAGACTGAACACCGGCTTTTCTTGCCCTGTTGACAAGTTCTCCTAAAACGATTGTCTCCATAACCTGTGCTCTATCGCCTGCATCAGCACCGCATCCGGGTCTTAACCCATCCCCCAGAGATAAAGTTACATCATAAGTTCTGGCAATATCCAACAAATCATCGTAAAACTCATACAAAGGATTTTCCCTGCCGTTTCCAAGTACCCATGAAGCCAGCATAGCACCGCCACGACTAACGATTCCCGTAATTCTGCCCTGTTCTTTAAGCGCATTTACAACTTGTCTTGTAACTCCGCAATGAACGGTAATAAAATCAACGCCTTCCTTACAATGTTTTTCTATATCAGAAAAAAGTTTATCTTTATTTAATTCCAAAATTGATCTTTTTTTATCAATAGCTTCTTTACCTGCTTGATAAACAGGAACGGTTCCTAGCGGAATAGTTGAATTGCTCAATATTGCAGTTCTGGTTTCATCAACTTTTCTTCCTGTTGATAAATCCATAACAGTGTGAGCACCGTATTTTTCAATTACCTGAAGTTTTTTTAATTCTTCTTCAATAGAACTTCTTTCATTTGATGTTCCGATATTTGCATTAATTTTGATTGACAAACCTGTTCCAACACCTGTCGGAATTATATTTTCTCTGTTTTTGTTTTTTAAAATAACGACATGTCCTTTTGCAACATTTGCCATCAATTCTTTAGGATTAACTCCTTCTTTCAGGGCAACAGCTTCCATTTCAGGAGTAAGTATGTTATTTTTTGCATTAATTAATTGAGTCATTATTTCCCCTTTTTATATATTTACTACTTAAAGGTTACCAAAAGAATAAAGGTTATTCAAACAAAACCTTTAATTTAACAATTATGAATTTTAAAATTTTATTGCGGAAAATATCCGATATAAGGAAGATTTCTGTAAAAGCCTTTATAATCAAGCCCATAGCCAACCACAAACTTGTTATCAATCGGAAATCCAACATAATCAACATCAACATGATGTGTTCTTGCACAATGTTTATCCAAAAGGACAGCTATTTTTAAATTTTTAGGTTTAAGTTGAGCTTTTATATACTTTACAAGAAATTCCATTGTTAACCCTGTATCAATAATATCCTCAACAATCAAAACATTCTTCCCTTCAAGGTTTGGAAGTGACAAATCAACAGGTTTAACTCTTCCTGAGGAGTTTTCATCATTTCCATAGCTTGCAAGTCTTATAAATTCAATTTGAGAGGGAATTGTTATACTTTTAACCAAATCAACAGAAAACAATACTGCCCCTTTTAGAATTGAAATAACATACAACTCTTCTTCATTTGAAAAATCATTATTTATCTGCTCTGCAATTTCTTTAATCCTTCTCTGAAGGTCATTTTGAGAAAAAAGTTCCAATAACTCCGTTTCTTTTCTGTCTAAAAGTTCCAGCATTTTTCGTCCTTTCAAATTATTTTAAATATATGTGTCGGTATCTTTTTAACCTTGATTTTTTCACTTATTCCAACTCCTGCAACCCATAAAACTTCTTTATCCGTTGCTACAATTAGGATATTATCACGTTGATGTTCGGGAATTCCTTTATTTATAAGAAATTTTTTAAGTTTTGTTTTTTTGCTCATTCCTAAAGGCTGAAAAACATCTCCTTCCTGTCTTGTTCTTAAAAACAAATCTTCATTTATATCGGACAAATCAACATAAGCCTCAAAGTCACTATCTAATGGAAATTTTTGAGGGGCATTACCTTGCCAATTTTTAACTGACAATGTTTTGCCTGTTTCGGCTAAAAAATCACCTCCATTTTTATTGACCTGTACTTGAAATTTTACCATGTTTGATTTTATTGCAGTAATTATTTTTATAATTTTTGATGATACAAATAACCACTTATTTTCGGTTAAAGACAAGGTATTACCTGATTTTAGCCAAAAACTTTCGGATACAAAACTTAAAATATCATCTGTTTTCTTATAATCATAATCAATTTTATTTTCAATTAAAAAATCTATCAAAAGTTTTTTTTGACAAGGTTTTGACTGTTTTACAAATAAATTTGTCGAAAATCCTTCTTCTGTAGTAATTTTTCCTTTTATTGAATCAATGTACTCACTAACCAAAAAATCAGTATCTGCAGCAATTTCGCTCAATCTTAAAATGGCATCTTCAACATTTTTATTATAGGTTTTAAGCTCGGGAATCAGGCTGTGTCTTATTTTATTTCTAAAATATTTTTGATTGATATTACTGGAATCAATATTCGGTTTCAAGTCATTTTCTTTGCAGTAATTCTCAATTTCAACCCTTGTGCAAAAAATCAAAGGTCGAAAAATATCAGACAAATCACCCTTTTGTTGCCTAATTGCAGGAATTCCTTTTAATCCGTGAATTCCCGTCCCTTTTACAATTCTGTATAAAATTGTCTCCACATTATCAGAAGCATTATGAGCCGTAAAAATACAATCCGCACCTAATTTTTTTGCTGCATGATTAAAAAAATTATACCTTTGCTTTCTTGCCTCTAATTCAGTATGCGAAAGATTTTCAGATAAAGTTTCTGTATAAAAATTTATATTTTTTTGTCGACAAAATTCTTCAGCTCTATTCTTTTCTGCTAAAGACTCTTCAGCCCTCCAATTATGATTTAAATGAGCAGCAATAAGTTTAAAAGAGTATTTGGCTTGCATTTTATGCAGAATATCTAATAAACAAATAGAATCAACGCCGCCCGAAAACCCCACCAAAAATTTTTTCCGGCTATTTAAAAGTGCATTGGTTTCTAAAAAATTTTCTACTTTTTGAAAAACATTCATCTGATAATTTCCAAATAAAAATAGCATAGACTGGAGTTGAACCAGTGACCTCGCGGGTATGAGCCGCGCGCTCTAACCATCTGAGCTACTATGCCATATTATTTACCTTTGTATGTGCATATTATTATTAAACAACAAAGAAAAAATATCAAGCTATTTTGAAAATTTTGTTAGAATTTTTATTGATTTTGCAATAAAGTAAAATAACTACGCTGGCGTTATTTTAAAATTTTTCTGGTTGTTTCGATAATATTGAAAACTTTTCTAATTTTTTTCTTTGCTACTTCAATTACAACATCTGCGGGATAACAAATTTGTTCCATATCAAATAAAGCATCTAAAATACCTTTTATTTCAAGAATTTCTATTGAAGCTTCTTTATTGATTTTTGCCAATTTTTTCTTTTTGTTCATTTTCTGCACCTTGTTTGCATGCTTTATCTTTAACTTTGCAGATTATATCATGCAAAATTATATCCGTCAAAATGTATAATTATTTTATGAATGAAAAAGAATTTAAAAAACAAGTTGGATTAAATATAAAAAGTATAAGAGCTAAAAGGTCTTATAATCAAAAAGAATTAGCTGACTTTTCAATGCTAAGTAGAGATTCTATAAGTAAAATTGAACGAGGAGAGCAAAATTTTACTATTTCTTCTATATTTGCAATAGCTAAAGCTCTAAATGTTGATATATTAAAATTGTTGGACTTTAAAAATTTTACTAATTAAACGTTTTCAAAATCTCTGATATTTTGCCCAAACTAAGTTGAGTAGCGTGGGATTTCTACCAATTTATGTGATAAATTACACTTTTCTTAATTATTTTTGATAAAAGAAAGGAGTTCTCGTTTTAAACCCGAGTTCTCTATGATTTGTAATTCGCTCTGTTGAGCCAATAAATAACAAGCCTTCCGAAACTAAGGATTCATAAAATTTTTCATATAAAATGTCTTTGGCTTCATCTGTAAAATAAATAACCACATTTCTGCA